>JBKJOC010000319.1:0-4081 GCA_046595725.1 Candidatus Eiseniibacteriota bacterium | reverse complement strand
ACAACACGGTCTATGACAATTGCCCGCGCGACTTCCAGTTCTGGCGGGGCGCGTGCAACGGCAATGGGAACGACCTGAGCCGCACCGAGTTGAACCAGATCGCCCGCGCGATCGACGCTCGCTCGTCCTACTTGAACTGGACGAACGACCTCAACGGGATGTGCCAGGCACTCCGGCCGGGCAGTCCGCTGACCCGCAAGAAGCAGGTCATCCGGCAGTACGTCGCCCTGCTGGCGAACGTCGCCGCCGGCCAGGCGAACATGGACGCGGAGAACGGCAGTGGCATCGGCCTGGACCTCGATACGCCGGTCAACTTTGGAGGCGCCAGCACGGTGGGTGAACTGATCGCCCTGACCGATCGCCTGCTGACGTCGAACCGGGGCGACTTCGCGAAGCTCAACTCGACGCTCAACCAGCTCAACCGTTCGCCCTGCGAGTAGCAATTCCGCCTGTCGAATGGATCATTGAAGGGCCGGCGAGGAATTCTCGCCGGCCTTTCTTCCATGGCGCCCGCCGCGCGCGGCGCTTAGCCTGACCGCACATGTCCCGCTTCGACCCGCTGGAATACCGCGACCCGATGCCCTCGCCGACGTTGATCCGCGCGTTGGGGCCGGTCAATCGCCTGCTGATCCTGCCGCACCTGCTGCGCGTGCGCGCGGTCGACTTCCCCTCCGCCGATGTTCAACGCATGCGGCAGTTCGTGCGTCCCGGCGCGGTGGCGTTCGTGGGGCCGAACCACCCCGAGTTCATGACCGACTGGATGCTCGACAAGGAGGTCTCGCGCCGGGTCTCGCCGCTGATGGCGCACTGGGCGTCGTACGAGATCGTCAACATGGACCCGTTTGCGCAGCAGCTCTGGCTGCGCAACAACCTGATCGCAAATGCGCCGGGCGGCCGGGGCCGTGAGTACTCGGTGCGCTGGGCGACCCTGGGGCACGGCGTCCTGCTCCATCCCGAGGGCACGCCGACGTGGCACGGCGACCATGTTGGTCCGCTCGTTCCCGGGATCATCGAGCTGGCGTGGGAGACCTGCCGGCAGCTCGCCGAGGCCGGCCGGGACCTGCCGGTCCATCTCGTGCCCGTGGTGTGGAAGCTGCACTTCTCCGGTGACGTCGGACCCGCCCTGGCGTGCGAGATGGAGCTTATCGAGCGTCGGCTCGACCTGCCAGCGGGGCGTGGTCTCGAGGTCGAGCGGCGATTCGCCCGGTTGCAGCGCGCGATCTTGGAGCGCAGTTGCGAGCACTTCGGGGGGACGGGCGCGATCGATGACATGGGATTCTTCGAGGCCCAGGCGGAGCATGGCCGGGGGCTCCTTGCGCGGCTCGAGTCGCGCCATGGTGGCACGACGGGGGAGTTCGCGCGCCGCGTCCACACGCTAAGGCGGGCGATCCTGGCGGCGGGGGCGGCTGGCGATCCCGAGGCGCGTGCGGACCGGCGCGTGCTGCTCGAGGTCGAGCGCCTGGCGCGCTTCTCGCGCGAGCGCTACGGTTCGGCGACGTTGACGCAGGAACAGATCGCCGAGAGTCTCAAGCAGGTGCGGCTGGCGTTCTTGACGCGCGGGGTCCGCGACGCGCTCCATGGTGTGGTGCCGGTGGCGGTCGCGCCGCGCATCGCGCGGATCCGCGCGCCCGCACCCATCGCCGTTCACGAGGCCTTCGCGCGCGGCGGCGACGATGCGGCCGCGCAGACAGGAATGCTTGCGGAGTTCCGGGCACGGCTCCAGGGCGGATTGGACCGCTTGCGCGCCGAGCTCGCGCCCGAGATTGATCCCTTCCGCCGCGCCAATCTCCTACGGTAGGCGGACCAACCTGCCTTCACGGGTGCCGCTCACCTTGCCTGTCATGCGATAGAAGTACAGGCCCGCGGGCGCCCCGCGCCCATCGTCCATGCGCCCGTCCCATTCCACCGCGTGCGCGCCCGCGGGCTTCACCCCGTCGAACAGCACGCG
This sequence comes from Candidatus Eiseniibacteriota bacterium, assembly GCA_046595725.1. Taxonomy (GTDB): domain Bacteria; phylum Eisenbacteria; class RBG-16-71-46; order RBG-16-71-46; family DASYSL01; genus JANPEF01. Next base: position 2,133 of record JBKJOC010000319.1, on the reverse strand, counting down.
CACGAGCCGCCCGCGCACGTCGTAGAGCGCGAGCTTCGCCTCTTGAGCGACCGGCAGCCGGTAGGAGATGGAGGCGCGCCCTGCGCTCGGGTTCGGCACCGCGGCGCCAAGCGTGAACGTCGCACCCGGATCGATCGGCACGCCCACCGGCTGCCCGCCCGCGCTGGTCATGGTGACGTCGTCGACGTACCAACCCGCCTTCTCGATGAAGCCGTCCGAGGTGAAGCGCCAGCGCAGCCGCGCGGTCTGCCCCGCCCACGCGGAGAGATCGAAGTCGGCGAGCACGAAGCCGTTGCTCGTCCCCGAGTAGACCGGGGTGCCGCCGGGCAGGGGATTGCCGGAACCAGCCAGGAGCAACGAGGGATATCCGCCCAAGGGAGTGATCCGACTCCAGTTCGCGCCGTTGTCGACCGAGAGTTCGACCAGCCCGCCGTCGTAGGCCTCCGCCGGCGTGTCACCGGTCTCGGCGTCGAAGTCGTGCCAGAACTTGAGGTGCCCGCCCGGGCCGATCGCCATCGGAGCCGACACCAGGCCCGCATCGAGGTTCGCGCGGTAGGTCCCCGCGCCGACCGAGCCACACTTCCACGCCCAGGTTCCACCTGCGGTGTGGTTCGACCCGCTCTCCAGGTGCCAGGCGTCGGCAAACGTCGGGCTCACCGCGGAATGCGTGTAGCCACCTTCGCTCGCCTCGAACGTCTCGGCGTAGTTGCTGCCGATCAAGAGCGAGTAGGGGGCGGCGGTTGCCGGAACGCGCGCGCGATTCTTGACCGTCGCGCGGTCGACCGCGGTGAAGCGATAGGTGACGACATCGCCGTAGACCGCGCCCGCCCCGATCGAAAACGTGTACGGCCCGTCGCCGCTCGCAGCGGCCATGGTGCTCTGCAGCGGACCGCCCGTCTTTTGCCACTCGACGCCGACCGAGTCCAGCGCGAGGTTGTCGAACGCCTGGACGCGGACCGCGAGCGGCATCTGGCTGGCTGCCGGGTCGGGCGGGGGCGTGTGCGCGAGCGTGGGGGGCGTGACGTCGACACCCACGCGATAGCGGAACCAGGATGCCGGCGCGTCCGCGGGGAGGGTGCCGGCGATGCCCGCCGAGTCCGACGAGGCGGAGAACCAGTAGTCGACGAGAGTGTTGTTCGGCTGGGGCGGAATCGAGCCCGCATAGTCGTCGCCCCCCTGCGGCGCCATCACCACCAGCTGCCAGGGACCGCTGTTGGTCCGGTAGTGCAGCCGCGGGGAGCCGGCATCGAAGCCGATCCGGATGCTCTTCTGCGCAATTTTCATGGTCGCCGGGATGCTGCGCGGCGAGGCGGTGTCCTCGCTGTCCTTGATCGGCACGTGCGTGATCGACACGCTACCGGCAACCGAATTCAAGTGCGTGTCCACGCTCGCGAGCCCGTGCACGGCCGCGGCGTAATGGGGCTCGAAGGAGCTGCGGAACAAGTCGAGCTTCGCCAGGTCCGCCGCGCTCGGGACTTCGCCGTTCCGGACCAGCAGCACCCATGCCATGCGCCGCACCCTGGGCGAGGTGGCGGATCCGGGCGCACGCAGCCCGTTGACCGCGGTGATCTGGCTGATGTCGACGAAGCGCTTGACGCCCATCGCGCTGACCCCGATCTCGGGCGGTGAGCGACGGACGTAGGCGTTGGGCGGATTGAATGAGGACGGGTTCGCCACGTACCACAGCGTGTCGACCTCGCTCGAATCGCGCAGGCCGAACAGGTATTCGTCGAGGAAGCTGAAGCGCGAGGTGGCGTCGACCGTGGTGAACGAGCCGCCGCCATTGTCGCGCCACTGGTTGCCTTCCATCTCCGAGGCCAGGGAGTTGAAGAAGAAGCCCCAGTGCTGGTCGTCGCGCCCGAGCAGCGCGGTCGACGCCGTGTCGCCGTCCTGGAACAGCGTATAGGCGCCGTAGCGGTGGCCGGTCTCGTGCGCGATCACGTCGAGCGAGGAGTTGGTGGCGACCACCCCGGATTGGTTCGGGTCCGCCGGCCACTTCGAGAGCCGGTTGAAGTTCTGGAAGGAGTGGAGCACTCCGGCCGACCCGAACTGCGCCGAGTAGTCGAACTGCGAGAGCCCGAGCCCGGCGACCTCGTTCCGGACGTTGAGCTCGTAGGCGAAGCCGCCGCCGAG
>JBKJOC010000338.1:0-4891 GCA_046595725.1 Candidatus Eiseniibacteriota bacterium | reverse complement strand
TCAACTGGGCCCCCAGTGCCTGAGCTGGCGAAAGGAATAGAGCGCAAACGCCACCAGCACGACCCAGCCGAAGAGCGGGATCACGGCTGAGAGCACGAGGCACACGAGGATCCCGATCCAGAACAGGTTCTGCGCCACGCTCACCTCGGGGAAGGACGCCAGCACGAGGTTGGTCGCGGTGACGATCAGCGACAGCCCGGCCAGCAGGCACCACGTCAGGATGAAGCGTGCGGTGTCGGGCCCCCCATCGGGCGCAAGCCATGCCACGAGCGCAAGCGCGAGCGCGGCGACCGCCGAGACCACAAGCGCCGGGCCCGCCTCGCCCCACCAGCGCCGCGCGTGGGAGAGCGGCGCGCCGAAGAACAGATGTGGCAGCTCGTGCTCCATCTGCGCGATCACCGCGCCGCCTAGGAGCGCGTCCCCGAGCAGGAGGCTCGCCCCCGCCAGCGCCCAGGGCCGTCCCGCCTCCGCGGCGCCGGGCGCGAACACGGCGGCGAACGCGAGCCCCTTGAGCGTGAGGCCGGCCAGCCACGGGCCGCCCACGCGCGGGCTCCGAAGCGCGATCGCGAAGTCGCGCCGCATGAGCGCCCCCGCCCCCTGCGGCCACGCTGGCAGCGCTCGGGCGGACCGGGCCGGGGCGGGCGCATCCCGCGACCGGCGCCTTGGGTCGGCGCGGCCGCGCATCCCCTCGAGCGCGCGCTCGCGCCGCGCGTGCAGCCACGACGAGCGCGCGGCGCCGAGCGCCAGCGCGACCGCCACGACCACGCCCAGGCCTGCCGTCAGCCAGAGCGAGTCGCGGTTCGCCAGCGGCACGAGGAGAGCCGTCAGCCGACGCGCCCCGAGCAACAAGGCGGCCGGCACCGCCCCAACCAGCAGCTCGAACAGCGCCTGCCCGCGTCCGGGCGCCGGCGCAAGCCCCGCGACCGCCGCCGAGAACGCCCAGGTCGCCGCCGCCCAGGTCAGCCAGAGTGCGAGCGCGCGCGCGAACAGGCCGGCGTCGCCGTTCCAGAGCAGCGGCAGGATCCCGCCGGTGCCGAGCCACACCGCCGGCGCCGCCAGGAGCGCGAGTTGCCAGGCGCGGTAGCGGAATCGCGCGCCGCCCGTCAGTGGCGCGAGTGCGAGGAACGTCTCATCCGGCGCGCGCAGGAAAAGGCCCGGGCCCAGGCGCGCAAGGAGCAGCCCGAGCAGGAGGCAGAGCAGCGCGACCACGCGCACGATCCAGGGCGTGAGGTCGTCCGCGGTATAGAAGCGCTGGGCGTGGTCGGCGATCAGCGCGGGCAGCGCGATCGAGCCCACGAGGATTTGCGCCTGGACGACGCGGCCGAGCCCGCTCCAGCCGTGGCCGAAGCGCAGCCACGCCGCATGCCGCAGCGCGGCCTCGCGGGACGCTTCAGGGTGTGTCACAATTTCACTCCATGCATGCGGTGTTTCCATCCCCCAGGGTCGCGCTTTTCGCGCTCCTCGCGCTCGCCATCGCGCCCGGCTGCGGCCAGGTGCTGCCCGGCAAGCGCGGGCTGCGCCTTCATTACACGATTGCCCTGCCTGAGAATGCCGGCAAGGGCGCCCGCGTCACCGTTCTTGCCACGAGGAATGCGGCGCACGCGCTTCGCCTCCTGCTGCCCCCGAACGGACCGAGGCGCCTGCTCCAGCCGCTGCTGCGCCCCGAGAACGCACCCAAGGGCGCTCCGCCATCGCTCACCTATCGCGTGGTTGCGCCCGCGGAGCCGCACGGCGGCCCCGGCTTCGCGTGTTATCGCGGGTTCGAGTTGCTGGCGCAACCGGCCGGCGTGGTGCTCTCGCCCGCCGACTCGATCGTGCTCGAATTCCGCCTGGGCAAAGGCCAGAGCGTGGTCGCGCCCCTCGCCGCGCTCGCGGCCGATCCCGAGGCGCCGCACAAGGGCCCGATCGCGATCGGCGGCGACGAGTTCATGACGCTGCTGCAATCCTACGTCGCCGTGGGCGACTACGGCGTGCGCGTTCTGCCCGCGGTCGAGGACAAGCTGCCGGCGATCGTGTGGGGCCGCCGGCGCCTGGGCGCGGCAAGCGAGGGCGAGCTGATCGAGGTGGTTCATCGGCTCCTGCTCGCGCACGTCGCGGAGTTCGGGCCGGACCGGCCGTCGGTTCCCTACTCGGTCGTGGTCGATTATCCCTACAGTGGGCACGGCTTCGCGGGCAACGCGACGGGACGCTCGATCGACCTGCGGTTGTCGCGCGACGAGGGCATCCAGAGCAGCCCCGGCCTTCTACGCCTGACCGCGCATGAGCTGGCGCATTTCTGGCTGGGCGGCGCGTTCCCGTTCCCCCGGCCCGAGGACCACTGGTTCGTCGAGGGCGCGGCCGACTACTACGGACTCGCGGCGCGCGTGCGCGCGGGTTTCACCGACCAGGCGCACGCCGGCGACGAACTGGCCGAGCAGTGGGCGCTGCTCTCGGGCAACCGCTGGTTGACCGAGCCGATGGAGGACCTGGGCCGCTCGTTCACGGGTGACGTCGAGGCTTTCACCGCCTCCTACGCGCGCGGGGCGGTGACGACCTGGGCACTCGACTGGCGCGCGCAGATGGCGAAGCGCCCGCCGGTCGCCGCGCTCCTGCGTGCGAGCGCGCGCGACCCGCGCCACGACACCATGCGCGCGCTCCTGATCACCCATCTGCGCGGGCCGGATTGGAAGGCGGGCTCGGTCGGCGCCGACGCGGGCGCCGACGCGGCCGCGCTGCTGTCGAACAGTCCGCATGACACCTTTGTGCGCACGCTCGAGGAGGCGGGACTCGCGCTCGGCTCGCGGCCCACGCGCGAGCTCACGTTCGGCCTCGAACGCTTCGAGCCCGGCACCACGCGTCTGCTCGCGGTGCCCTCGGGCAGCCCCGCGCAGTCGGCGGGCGTGCGCGCAGGCGACCAGATCCGCGAGGTCGACGGGCTCCCGGTCTTCGACACCGTCGACCTGCAGCACGCGATGGAGCGTTCCTACTCGCGGCCGGCCTACAAGCTGGATGGGATGGAAGTCACGTACGAGCGGGCGGGGGCGGAGGACCGGGTGCGGCTGTTCGCCGCGCCCCAGGTGGTGCCGATCGTGCTCGACCGCTCGGGTCAACGCGCGGGGTCAGTGCTGCCCTGGTAGCTCAGCGACCCGCGGCCGCCGGCTCGAGCCGCGCGGCGTAGCCGGCAAGCTGCACCGCCTCGAGCAGGTCTGCCGACGCCACGTCGGAGCGGGCGAGCCGGACCTCGGCAACGTGGCGCTCGAGGTCGACGCGCGCGGCGGTCACGCCTTCGACCTTCTGCAACTCCTCGACCACGCTCCTGGCGCAGCCCTCGCAGGTCATGCCGTCGACGTCGAGCGTCACCAACGTGGCTTCGCCCCCCGAGGTGGCAACGGCGAACTGCGCTTCCTGCGCGCGCCGCCCCGCGCGGTGCGCCGAGGCCGTGAACGCGAGATACCCGATCAGCGAGAGGATGCCCAGCCCGAGGCTGAGTGCGGCGATGCGGCGCGAGTTGAAGTTCATGTCCTCATGCTGCGTGCCGGGGCCGCGCGCGACAAGCGGTCATCCGGCGTTTGCGGTGAATTTGCAGGGCGCGGGCGGTCTGGGCGCCGCCGGGCCATGCGCTGCCGGTTCGCGCCTGGCCGGGGGGGACCTTCGCTCGCGCTGGAGTGGTCGAAATGTACACCCTGTACGTTCCGTACACCCCTTCACGAACCGGGGCCCACCTCGCGACCACACAATTGCTCAACGCCTCGTGGTATCGACCACGGCGCCGACGCGGCCGCCCATCGTGTCGGCGGCGTTCGCCGAGGTGTCCAAGGCGGCGCCAGACAGCGCGCCGCCGGCCGCGCTCTTGCGCTCGAAGTAACCGTCGGGAGAGAGCTGGTTGAACCTCACGTCCACCAGTTCCCAGGTGTGCAGCTCGCGCTCGATCGGCGAAGTCACCATCGAAACCCTCAGAGTCGGGATCTTCAGGCCCTCGACCGTCACGTTCTTGCTGAACTCGGTCGTGCTCTCGAAGATGGCAGAGGAGCGATTCTTGGTGGTGTAGGTCATCGTGCGGAGCTCGTGGCTTGCGGGGTCGATGCGCACGACGAACCAGTCGTCGGGCCAGACGTCGCCTTCGGGCGGATAGGTCACCAGCACCTCGTCAAATTCGACCAAGCGGTTCTGGTAGACGCGATGGACCCGGCCCAGGTAGTGCGCGACCGCGCCGTACTCCTTGAAGCGGAACGGGATCCCCGCCAGGTAGTTGTGCCAGGCCACGACGTAGCTGGCGGTGCGCTCGTCGCTCGCCTCGGGCGAGGGTTCGCCGCGCAGGAGCGCCCACGGTCCGGCCTTGCCGATTCCGTAGGTGAGCGTGCCGCGGTCGGTCACGATCTGGATCCGCCCGAGGCCATCGTGCACGCGAAAGCGGTTCTCGCCGGCGGCGCGCTCGACCGGCCAGGGATTGAGCAGCTTGTCGACCGGCGGTTTCCAGTCGTCGGTGCCGCGGAAGGTCATTTCGACCACGTGGTTCCAGCGCTCCATCCCGCCGTGCGCCATGACCAGGGAATCGATCAGGGCAGCGCCGCGCTGGCGCATGACCGCGCGATCCTGGGGCTTGCTCGGAAGCCCGGGCTTGGCCGAGGAGCAACCGCTCATCGCGGGGAGAGTGGCTCCGAGGGCCAGGGCGAGCAGGACGAGGCGGAGGGCACGCGGCGTGAAGCCCTGGTGCCGGGACAGCGTGGGGACCATCGGAACCTCCTGGACGGGATTTCATCGTGAAACGCCGGGCGACACTCTACCGAATTTTCACGGCACAACCGGGTGCTTTCGTCGGTCGGGTGCATCATAATGGAGTCGTCCGGGCGTGCCCCGCCGCCCGATCACGCAAAGGAAGGAGCACTGTGCCCCTGGAAGCGCTGTCCCACAC
>JBKJOC010000207.1:0-8403 GCA_046595725.1 Candidatus Eiseniibacteriota bacterium | reverse complement strand
CTCCCTGATCTCGGCCGGGACGGTCGAGACCGAAAGCCGGGCGCGTGCCGACGCCTCGTCGATCACGTCGATCGCCTTGTCGGGCAGGAAGCGATCGTTCATGTAGCGATCGGCCAGCTTGGCCGCCTGCACCACCGCCTCATCCGTGATGTGGACGCCGTGGTGCGCCTCGTACTTGTCGCGCAGGCCCTTCAAGATCGTGATCGCGTCCTCGAGCGAGGGCGGGTCGACCGTGATCGGCTGGAAGCGCCGTTCGAGCGCGCCGTCCTTCTCGATGTACTTGCGGTATTCGTCGAGCGTGGTCGCGCCGATGCACTGCAGTTCGCCACGGGCGAGCGCGGGCTTGAGCATGTTGGACGCGTCGATCGCGCCCTCGGCGCCGCCGGCACCGACGATGGTGTGCAGCTCGTCGATGAAGATGATGGTGTCCTTCGACTCGCGGATCTCGTTCATCACGGTCTTGAGCCGCTCCTCGAACTGTCCGCGGTACTTGGTGCCGGCGACCACGGCCGCGAGGTCGAGCGTCACGATGCGCTTGTTCTTGAGGCTCTCGGGCACCTTGTTCTCGACGATGCGGCTGGCCAGCCCCTCGGCGATCGCGGTCTTGCCGACCCCGGGCTCGCCGACGAGGACCGGGTTGTTCTTCTTGCGACGCGAGAGCACCTGCACCACGCGCTCGATCTCGTTCTCGCGCCCGATCACGGGATCGAGCTTGCCCTCGCGTGCGAGCGCAGTGAGGTCGCGCCCGAACTGGTTCAGGGCCGGCGTCTCGGCGCGCTCCTCGCGTTCCTGCGGCGTGTTGCTGGGGGTGCCGCCGAGCAGCTTGAGCGTTTCCTCGCGCACGCGCTTGCGGTCGACGCCGAGTTCGAGCAGCACCTTGGCGGCGACGCCCTCGCCCTCGCGGATCAGGCCCAGCAGCAGGTGCTCGGTGCCGACGTAGTTGTGGCCGAGCGAGCGCGCCTCTTCGACCGCCAACTCGAGCACGCGCTTGGCGCGGGGCGTGAACGGGATCTCGCCGATGGTCATGGTGCCGCCCGAGGACGTGACCATGTTCTCGACCGCCTGACGGATGTGGTCGAGGTCGACGCCCAGGTTGTTGAGCACGGTGGCCGCGATCCCCTCGCCTTCCCGGATCACGCCCAGCAGGAGGTGCTCGGTGCCGATGTAATCGTGCTGCAACCGGGCCGCCTCCTCGCGCGCCAGATAGATGACCTTGCGAACCCTCTCCGTGAATTTGTCGTGCATGACCTGTCGCCTCCTCGCGGGTCCTACCCGCGCAAACCCTCGCCAGTTTCGAAATTCGCCCGTTCGAGGTGTGTGCGCACGAGGTCGGCCCGCAGTGCGTTCCGCTCCGGTGCGTCAATCTCCCTGCCTGCGTTGCGGGTCAGGTGTGCCGGTTGCGTCAACACCAACAACTCGTTCAATGAGCGGAGCGGCGGCAGCCCCGGGAAGCCCAGCGCCACTCCGAGGCGGATCGCGGAGCAGAGGTTGATCACCTCTTCGCTCGTCATGCTCCGCCCGTGGCGCAGGCTGCCGTAGGCGCGCCAGACCTTGTCCTCGATCTGCATCTTGGCGTCGCGCACCAGCACGTCGCGCGCCCGCTCCTCGTAGTCCAGGATCTGCCGCGAGACGCGGTCGAGGCTCTCGACGCTCTCCTTCTCGCTGTGCCCGAGCGTGGTCTGGTTCGAGATCTGGAACAGGTTGCCCATGACCTGCGAACCCTCGCCGTAGAACCCCCGCACCGCCAGCCCGACCTGCATGATGCTCTTGAGCACCTTGTCGATCTGCTTGGTCAGCACCAGCGCGGGCAGGTGGATCAGCACCGAGGCGCGCATGCCGGTCCCGACGTTGGTCGGGCACGCCGTGAGGTAGCCCAGCTCGTCGGTGAACGCGTACTCGAGCGAACCCTCGATCTCGTCGTCGGCGTGCTCTGCGATCGCCCACGCCTCGGCGAGCTGGAATCCCGAGCACAGTGACTGCAGGCGGAGATGGTCCTCCTCGTTGACCATGATCGACAGCCGCTCACCCGGCGTCACGTACAGCCCGCGCGGGCGCGCGCCGTCGGACAACTCGTGCGACACGAGGTGGCGCTCGACCAGGAATTGGCGGTCGGTCGGCGTCAACTCGTGCAGCATCAGCATGCCGCCGCCCGAGAACTCCAGGGCGGCATCGGCCGCGCGCTCGACCGCGCCCAGCACCGACACCAGTTGCTCGTCGCGCGCGCGGTGGGTGAACGGCACGCCCACCAGGTTGCGCGCCAGGCGCACGCGCGTCGACAGCACGATATCCGCGTGCGGACCGGTGGCATCGAGCCACGGGCTCGGATCCCTGGCAAGCTGGTCGAGGTTCATCGAGTGCCGGCGCCGCTCAGGCGCTCGCCTCTTTTTCCAGGTTCTTGATGCGATCCCGGATCTCGGCCGCGAGCTCGAACTCCTCGCGCTCGACTGCGCGCAGCAGTTCGTCGTGGAGGCGCTGGACCTGCCGCTGGGGCGTGATTTCCGCGCCGTCGCGAGCCGGCAGCTTGCCGACATGGCGGGTCGAGCCGTGGATGCGCCGCAGGAGCGGGCGCAGCTTCGACCCGAACGCCTGGTAGCACTCGGCGCAGCCGAGGCGGGCGGTCTCGCGGAACATGGAGTAGTGCATGCCGCAGCTCGGACACTGCACCGGGCCGACGCGCTCCTCCTCCGTGGTCGACATCCCGTCGACCATGTTGGCGAGCAGTTCCCCGATCGAGAACTTCGGGGTGGCCGGCACCGCGTTCAGGCCCTTCTCCTCGGCGCACGACTGGCAGAGGTGCAACTCGGTCATCCGGTTGTCCTGAATTTCCGTCAGGTGCACCGTCGCCTGATTCTTCTGACAATTCTGACACGGCTTCTGCATGTTTGGTCTCCCTCCGCGAAGACCGCTGGCCCTAGCCGGCAGGTGCCTCGCGCCGGTAGGTCCTTCCTGCGTCCAAAATTAGCACGGTGCCGGCGAGCCCGGCCAGCCTTTCATTGTGGGTCGCGACCAGCACGGCCGGGCCTGCGGCGGCCACCTCCGCCAGCAAGCCGTGAAGCTGGTCCGCGTTGGCCCGATCGAGATTCCCGGAGGGCTCGTCGGCCAGCACCAGGCTGGGCCGGTTGACCAGCGCCCGGGCGACCGCCACGCGCTGGGCCTCCCCGCCCGAGAGCTCCCCCGGCAGGTGTGACGCGCGCGGCATCAGGCCGACGCGTGCGAGCGCCTCCTCGGCGTCCTTCCTGACCTCGGTCTCGGGTCGGCGCGCGAGCCATCCGGGCATCATCACGTTTTCGAGTGCGCTGAACTCGGGGAGCAGATGATGGAACTGAAAGACGAATCCCATCGTGCGCGAGCGGAAGCGTGCCAGCTCCGCGCCGTCGAACGCGAACAGGTCCCGGCCCCCGATCCGCACCAGGCCGCCGTCCGGACGATCGAGGCTGCCGATGCAGTGGAGCAGCGTGCTCTTCCCCGCCCCGGAAGCGCCGAGCAATGCGGTGAGCGTGCCGGCTTCGAGCGACAGGTTGACGCCTGAGAGCACCTCGAGCGGACCCGCCGCCGTGGGATAGGACTTGCGCAGGCCCGTGACCTCGAGCGCGGGACTCACGCCTTCCTCAGCGACTCGGCAGGAAGTTGGCGCGAGGCGAACCACGCGGGGTAGCCGGCGGCGACCAGGCAGAGCACGAGCGTCACGAGGACGACGAGCACGACGTCGCCGCTCTCGACCTTGACCGGGAGCGTCGACAGGAAATAGACGTCGCTCGGGATCGAGATGAACTTCCAGCGCGCCAGCGCGGCGCACGCGGCCAGCCCGAGCGCGGTGCCGAGCAGCGCCCCCACCGCCCCGATGCCGAGCCCCGCCGCCAGGAACACGCCCAGCACGTCGCCCTGGCTCGCGCCCATCGTCAGCAGCGCGCCGACGTCGTGGCGCTTTTCCATCGCGAGGAGGATCAGCGTGCTCACGATATTGAGCGCCGCCACCAGCACGATGAGCGCCAGGATCAGGAACATGGTCGCCTTCTCGATCTTCATGAAGCGGAAGAGGTTCGCGTTCTGCTCCACCCAGTCGCTGGTGCGGTAGGGATATCCGCCCATGTCCTTGAGCAGGGCGCGCGCGAACTCGGGCGCCTTGAACAGGTCCTGGATCCGGATCTGGATGCCGGTCATCCCGGGGACCTCGAACAGGTCGCGCGCCGAGCCGATCGAGATGTAAGCCAGCGACGAGTCGTACTCGTAGAGCCCGGACTGAAAGATGCCGGCGATGCGGAAGGGCTTGAGCCGGGGCACCAGCCCGAGCGGCGACTGGACTGCGCCGTGAAGGGTCGCCAGCACCACTCTCTCCCCCACGCGCGCCCTCAGGCGGGCCGCGATCTCGGCGCCGAGCACGATTCCTGGGAGACCGTCCGCCGTCGAGTCGGGGATCACCTCGAGCGCGGGAACGATGTCGCGCGCGACCGTGGTGACCGTGCGCTCCTGCCGCAGGTCGACGCCCTTGACGATGATGCCGTCGGCGATGCCCTCGCGCGTGATGAGCGCCTTCGAATAGATGAAGGGCGCGACGCCGAGCACGCCCGCGCGACGCCGCAGCCGCGGCAGGACGCGCGTGGTGTCGGTGATGCCGACGTCATTGAAGGAGAGCAGGAGCACGTGCGCATTGGTGCCGGCGATGCGGCTCCTGACCTCGCTTTCGAAGCCGTTCATCACTGCGGGCACGACGATCAGCGCCGCCACGCCGATGGTCACGCCGACGATCGAGATCCAGGCCAGGAGTGTGATGAAGCCGGTGGTTCGCCGGGTCCGCAGGTAGCGGCCGGCAATGCGCAGCGATACGTTCACGCGGGGTCCGGGTTGGCGGCCCCGGGCCCCGTGGCTCCGGGAGCGCTCTCGGCACGGCCCTCCTCCGGCCGCAGTGCCGGAAACAGGATGACGTCCCGGATCGAACGGCTGTCGGTCAGGAGCATCACGATGCGGTCGATCCCGACGCCCAGCCCACCCGTCGGCGGCATGCCGTATTCGAGCGCCCGGATGTAGTCCTTGTCGAGCACCTGGGCCTCGTCATCGCCCTGGTCGCGGCGTTCCATCTGGAGCAGGAACTGGCGCTCCTGCTCGCCCGGGTCGTTCTGCTCGCTGAAGGCGTTGCCGACCTCCATGCCGCAGACGAAGGGCTCGAAGCGCTCGACCACGAGCGGATTCCCGCGCTTGACCTTCGCCAGCGGCGAGACCTCGCGCGGGTGGTCGACAACGAACGTGGGCTGAATGAGGGAGGGCTGGACCAGCGCCGAGAACAATTCATCCAGCGCGCCGCCCGCCCCCGAGCCCTGGCGCGCCTCGAGGCCGCGGGACTGGCAAAGCCGCGCGAGCCGCACGGGATCCATGTCCGAGACGTCCTCGCCCACTCTTGCCGTCACCGCCTCGAGGATCGAGACCTCGGGCCAGGGCGGCGTGAAGTCGAGACGCTGCCCCTGGTACTCGAACACCATCCCGCCCGTGACCTCATCGGCGAGCCGGACGAACATCTCCTCGGTCAGGCGCATGATATGCCGGTAATCGGCGAACGCCTGGTAGACCTCGAGCATCGTGAACTCGGGACTGTGCGAGCGGTCGATGCCCTCGTTCCGGAAGTCGCGCGCGAATTCGTAGACGCGCTCGAATCCGCCGACCAGCAGCCGCTTGAGATAGAGCTCGTTCGAGATCCGCAGATACAGGTCCATGCCGAGCGCGTTGTGTCGCGTCGTGAACGGCCGCGCGAAGGCGCCGCCGTAGAGCGGCTGGAGCACGGGCGTCTCGACCTCGAGGAAGTCGCGGGCGTCGAGGAAGCGCCGGATCGTCGCCATCGCCCGGGTCCGCTTCTTGAACACCTCGCGCACCTCGACGTTCATGAACAGGTCGACATAGCGCTGCCGGTAGCGCGTCTCCGGGTCTGAGAGGCCGTGCCACTTGTCGGGCAGCGGGCGCATGGACTTGGACAGCAACGTGAGGGCCTTCGCCTGCACGGTGATCTCGCCGGTGCGGGTACGAAACACCGGGCCCTCCACTCCGACCCAGTCGCCGACATCCAGCCGTTCCCAGGTGCCATAGCCCCCCGCCCCGAGGACGTCTTCGCGGCAATAGACCTGGATCCGGCCCGACTCATCAAGCACGTGCCCGAAGCCGGCCTTGCCGTGCCCGCGGCGCGCCATCAGCCGGCCGGCGATCGACACCAGGACGCCGGGCTCGGTGGTGATGGTCTCGCCGAGGTCGAGCACCTGCTGCGCGCGGTGGGTGGTGGCGTAGGAATACGGGTAGGGCTCGACTCCCTCAGCCCTCAACTCCTCGAGCTTGGCTCGGCGCACGGCGCGCCAGGAGGTCGAGTCGTCCGCGGCGGGGATCACAGGTTCGGTCAACGGATCGTCCTTTCGGTCGCTCATGCGGCGGGTCCGACGGTCGGGCCCCAGAGGCGGGGACCCTCGAGGGACAACTTGGCCGCCGAGGGTTCCGGCGGAATCGGGTAACGCCCCGTGAAGCAGGCGTCGCACCAGGTATCGGGGCGGCTCTCACAGGCCTTCATCCCCTCCTCGGACAGGTAACCCACCGTGTCGACGTCGAGGAAGGAACGGATCTCCTCGATCGAGAGCCGCGCGCCGATCAGTTCGGCGCGGCTCGGCGTGTCGATCCCGTAGAAGCAGGGAAAGGCGACCGGCGGCGAGCCGACGCGGAAGTGGACCTCGCGCGCGCCCGCCTTGCGCACGAGCGCAACCAGCTTCCGGCTGGTGGTGCCGCGCACGATCGAATCGTCGACCATGACGACGCGCCGGCCCTTGAGCACGGCCTCGACCGCGTTGAACTTCACCCGCACCGAGTGGTCGCGCACCGCCTGGGTCGGATTGATGAACGTGCGCCCGACGTAATGATTGCGAATCAGGCCGAGGTCGAACGGCAGGCCCGACTTCTCGGCGTACCCGAGTGCGATCGAATTGGAGGAGTCCGGCACGGACATGACGAGGTCGGCGTTCGCCGGATGCTCCTCCGCCAGGCGGTGGCCCAGGCGGCGGCGCACCCGATCGACCGTCTCGCCGAACACGACCGAATCCGGGCGCGAGAAATACACATGCTCGAAGATGCACTGCTTGAGCGGCGCCGGGTGGAGCAGCTGACTCGCGGTCATGCCCTGGGCATCGAGCTTCACCAGCTCGCCGGCGCCGACCTCGCGCAGCATGCGGGCGCCCAGGAGGTCGAGCGCGCAGCTTTCGGACGCGAGTACGTGCGCTCCCGACTCGAGTTGCCCGACGACGAGCGGCCGCCAGCCGTTGGGGTCGCGCAGGCCATAGACCGCGCCCGCCGTCATGAGCACGAGCGAATAGGCGCCGCGCAGCTCTTGGCAGGTTGCGGCGAGCCGCTCCTCGAACGTGCCTTCCGACTGGGCGAGCAGGTGCAGGATGACCTCGGTGTCGAGGCTGGTCTGGAACAGCGAACCCGATTCCTCGAGCCGGCGGCGGATCGCGCCGGCGTTGACCAGGTTGCCGTTGTGAGCGATCGCCACTTCCTCGCCGCGGATGCTGGCGGTCAGGGGCTGCGTGTTGGCAAGATTCAAGCCGCCGGTGGTCGAGTAGCGGTTGTGCCCGATCGCGATCCGTCCCGGCAGCCGGCCGAGACGGTCGGGCGTCATGACGTCGACCACGAGGCCGATCCCCTTCTCGACAAAGAAGCGTCCGTCGTGGACGGTCACGATGCCGCACGACTCCTGCCCGCGATGCTGCAGCGCATAGAGCCCGAGTTGGGCCAGCTCGCTCGCGCGGTCTGCGCCGTAGATGCCGAACACCGCACATTCTTCACGCCACTTGTCCATCGTCCCCTCCTGCCTGCGCCGCCGCGCCGCGGCCGTCCTCGGCATCCGGTTTCGCACCGGGGAGCGCCGGGCAGGCCCACGCCCCGACCAGCACCACGGCGTCCTGCGACTCCTCGTTGACCAGGAGCCCGCTCGAGCGACGGCGCGCCCACGCCGCCTTTTCTGCCAGCGCCGGGACGTCGGCCACTCGTTCGGGCGCCCAGACCAGCGTCCAGACCGTGCCGCGCCGCACGCGCCATTGTCCACCCAGGGCGTGGCCGAGCGTCAGCGCGTGCGCGCGGCTGTCGACAGCCCCGCGCTCGATCGTCACGACCGAGGCAACCGAGGCTCCGCGATCGGGCGGCTCGCCATCGAGCAGGAGGCCGCGGTCGCGGTTCGGGTTCAGGAACAGGTTCGATCCCCGAAGCCAGCCATCGAAACGCGCGGATGCTCCGTCCCCGGCACCGTCGGCTTTGATCTCCCACAGATCGGCGCGGCCGACGCGCACCGGCGCGTCGCGGCCGAGCAACAGTTGCAGCGCATGCGAGGCGGTCGACGCCGCGGGATCCATGGCGAGCCGTTCGACCCAGAGCTGGATCCAGCCG
>JBKJOC010000043.1:0-3120 GCA_046595725.1 Candidatus Eiseniibacteriota bacterium | reverse complement strand
TCGGCTCCGGCGGCACGCAGCGTGGCCGCGACGTTCTCCGAATCCTCGCGCCGGCACGGCACCCAGATCCCGATTCGGTCCTCGGCAAACCGGCTGTCGTAGGCGGTTTCGAGCTTCATGTCGGGCAGGCCTGCGAAGAACAGCATCGCCGCCAAGTTCGACAGGCCCCCGAACAGCACCGTGCACTCGAACGTGATGATCATGAAGGGCGGAATCGACAGGATCTCCTTGCCGTTGGTGATCAGCGGCCAGTCGAGCGACGTCCAGGCGCATAACAGGAAACCAAGCGTGCCGCCGACGATGCCGCCTAAGAGCGTGAACCAGCGCACCGGCGAGGGCCCGTGGTCGAGTTCGTCCGAGATCTCGTGGTACGGCACGGGCGTGATCACGGTCATGTCCTTCCGCCCACCCTTTTTGAGGGCACGGATGGCCTCGATCGTGCTGTCGACGTGCTCGAAGATGGCGAGGACTCCGGACCGGGTCTTGCTCATGCCGCCTTCACCCTCTTGGGCGTCGGGAGGATCTCCTTGATCTCGGAAATCGCCATCGCCGGCAGGAACTTGATGAACAGCAGGAAAAACATGCCGAACCACGCGAACGAGCCCATCGTGATGCCGACCTCGACCAGCGACGGATGGTACATGCGCCACACCCAGGGATCGAAGTTGTGCGACAGCGACTGCACGATGATGACGTAACGCTCGAACCACATGCCGATGTTGACGAAGATCGAGATCACGAACATCGCCGCGATGTTGGTGCGGATCGAGCGCTTGATGCACAGGAGCGGGATCAGGCAGTTGCACAGCACCATGATCCAGTAGGCCCAGCCCATGGGGCCGAACGCGCGATCCCAGAACACGCTCTTCTCGTGGACGTTTCCGCCGTACCAGGCGAGGAACATCTCGACCACGTAGGCGTAGCTCACGATCAGCGACGTGAACAGAAGGATCTTGCCCATGCTGTCGAAGTGCCAGTCCTGGAGATAATCCTGCAGGCCGAAGATCTTGCGCATCGGCACCATCAGCGTGATCACCATGGCGATGCCCGAGAAGATCGCGCCGGCGACGAAGTAGGGCGCGAAGATGGTCGAGTGCCAGCCCGGGTTGATCGACATCGCGAAGTCCCACGACACCACCGAGTGGACCGAGAACACGAGCGGCGTCGCGAGCGCGGCGAAGTAGATGTAGGCCGCGTTGTAGTGCTTCCACTGCCGGTCGGTGCCGCGCCAGTTGAATGAGGCCAGCGTGTACAGCTTCTTCCTCAGCCCGGTGGCGCGCTCGCGCGCGGCCGCCAGGTCAGGGATCAGGCCGACCATGAAGAACACCGAGGAGATCGTGAGGTAGGTCGACACCGCGAACACGTCCCACTCGAGCGGCGAGCGGAAGTTGGGCCACAACTGGCGCTGGTTGGGCAGCGGGAGCAGCCAGTAGAAGAACCAGACGCGCCCGAGGTGAATGAGCGGAAACAGCCCCGCCGTCATGACGGCGAACACGGTCATGCCCTCGGCGGTGCGGTAGATCGAGTTGCGGAAGCGCGCGCGGAACAGGAAGAGCACCGCCGAGATCAGCGTGCCGGCGTGGCCGATGCCGACCCAGAACACGAAGTCCGTGATGTAGATCGCCCACATCGCCGGCCGCGTGTAGCCGGCGACGCCGAGTCCGGTCCGGATCTGGTAGATCCAGCAGGCCGCGCCGAACGCGAGGACCAGCAGGTCCAAGACGAACAGCGTGTACCACGCCTTCGTCGGGTCCCGCATGAGCGAGAGCAGGTCCTCATTGACCTTCTTGTAGGTCAGCTTCGCCACGGAAATCCCCTCAGGCCGGAAGCGTCCGCGTCACCTTTTTCAGGTAGGTGACCGACGGGTAGGTGTTGAGGCTGCCGAGCAGCTTGTAGCCGCGGTCGTGCCGGGCGCGCACGGCGACGTCGCTCGCGGGATCCATCAGGTCCCCGAACGAGATCGCCTGCGCCGGGCAGGTCTGCTGGCAGGCGGTCTTGACGTCGCCGTCCTTGACGTCCCGGTTCTCGTCCCGCGCCGTGTCCTTCGCAATCTTGATGCGCTGGATGCAGAACGTGCACTTCTCCATCACGCCCTTGTCGCGCACGGTGACGTCGGGATTGAGCTGCCAGTTGAGCGGCGCCGGAAACTTGAACGAGTACCAGTTGAACGAGCGCACCTTGTACGGGCAGTTGTTGCTGCAGTAGCGCGTCCCGACGCAACGGTTGTAGATCATCGCGTTGAGACCCTCGGGAGTGTGATAGGTCGCATAGACCGGGCACACCGACTCGCACGGCGCGGCGCCGCACTGCTGGCACATGACCGGCACGTGCCGCACGTCGAGGACGCCGTCGACCTCCTCGTAGTAGCGCTCGAGCCTCAGCCACATCATGTCGCGGCCCTTGTTGATCTGCTCCTTGCCCACGATCGCGACGTTGTTCTCGGCGCTGCAGGCGATGATGCAGGCCTGGCAGCCGTTGCACGAATTCAAGTCGATGATCATCGCCCAGCGATGCTTCGCGAAATGGGCGTACGCCGAGTTCGGCGCTTCCTTCGCGGCGTGTGCGATCGGATCGGCCGGGACGATCGCGCCCTTGTACCCGGGCTCGTGCATCTCGGCCTCGTGCTGCTCCTCGTGGCTCTTGGGCTTGCCGATCTCGGTGAGCGGGATCGCCTGCGCCATGCCGCTGCTCATCTGGCGCGACTGCCCGCCGGTGTGTGGATCGCCGCCGAGGAACGCCAGGTAATAGGGCTTGCCGGTCTTGGTGACCTGCGCGCGCGTCGAGACGTAGGCCAGCGCGCCCGACTGGTCGTAGACCAGCGGCAACGCGGCCATCGCGTTGGCGCCGCGCTTTTTCGCGTACTGGCCGTAGGCGACGTGGCCCTGACCCGTGCCGATCGCGAACACGTCGGGACGGATCCCGATGTAATCGTACACGGCGGTCTCGATCGTCCCGGCCGCGGTCTTGACCGAGACGTGGTCGCCGCGCTTGTAGCCCAATCGCTTCGCGGTCTCGGTGTGCATCTCGAGCCAGTGATCCCACACCACCTTGGTCACCGGGTCGGGCAATTCCTGGAGCCACGGCTTGTTGGCCCCGCGGCCGTCGTAGAGGTTGGGCGAG
>JBKJOC010000290.1:0-7937 GCA_046595725.1 Candidatus Eiseniibacteriota bacterium | reverse complement strand
GACCGAGACCGTCACGGTCAAGGTGATCGAGCGCGCCTACGGCGACTGGCGCGTGACGACGTCCTCGCCCGAGTTCGTCAAGAAGGACGCCGGCACGATGGAGTTCACGGTGACGGTGCCGCCGGACGGCGAGCGGGTGGTGACGTACACGGTGCGGCAGAAGTAGCTTCGATGCGGAGCGAGGTCGCCGGTGGCCGGTTGATCCGCCCCGTGGCGGATCACACGGCGGTGCCCCCCCTGAATCATGAAGGCCCCGATCTCGCGACCGGGGCCTTCGTTCGTTGCTGGGTTGAGGTTGAAACAGATCAGCCGATGACCACGACCTTGGTCGTCTTCTCGAACGCTCCCACGCGGAACTTCGCGTAATAGACGCCCGGCGGCACCGGCGCCCCGC
This sequence comes from Candidatus Eiseniibacteriota bacterium, assembly GCA_046595725.1. Lineage (GTDB taxonomy): Bacteria > Eisenbacteria > RBG-16-71-46 > RBG-16-71-46 > DASYSL01 > JANPEF01. Next base: position 7,543 of record JBKJOC010000290.1, on the reverse strand, counting down.
GGCTGTCGGTCCCATTCCAGGTCGTGCGATGCGGGCCGGCCGCCTTCACACCGGTCTCAAGGACCCGCACCAGCCGGCCTGCCACGTTGTGCAGCTCGAACGTGACCGGCGATCCGGCGACGTCGCTGCCGATCGCGTACTCGAACGTAGCCCGTCCGCCGCGCACCAGCGGATTCGGTGCCGGGGGGGCGACGAACGTGATCAAAGAAGGCGTCGGCTCGATGCCCACGGGCGTGCAGCCCTGGACCGAGACGTTATCCACGTACCAGCCGTCGAACTCGAGGTTCGCGTCGGACTCGAGCCGGAAGCGCACCAGCACGCGCTTGTTCTTGTAGGCGGAGAGGTCGAGCGAGGCGTGCCGCCAGTCCCCGGGATCCGCCACGCGGTCGCTCCATGCCGGGTCGCTGGCCTCGTCGTAGGACGCGAGCGTGATCCAGCTCGCGCCGCCGTCGTCGGAGATTTCGACCAGGCAGCGGTCGCAGGCCTCGGGCGAGCAGTGCTCCGTGATGCAGATCTGGTCCCACTCGAGCGTCGCGCCAACAGGCAGGTAGATGTCGGACGGCACGCCGAAGGTCGCGATCGCGTTGTTCTTGCAGCCGCTCGCGCCCGCGGGGCAGCCCTTGTAGACGCCGACCGGGCTATCGGTGAAGGCCCAGCTCCCGGTCTTGGCGAACGGGGTCACGCCCCAGCCCAGCGACTCCTTGAGCCACAGGCTGGCCGAACCGTCCTCAAAGCCGTCCGCCGCGGCGCACGAGACGACACCCGCGAACTCTGAATCCTCGGCGATCGCGGACTCCCCGCACTCGACCGACTCGCCCGAGACTCCATAACGATAGAGGCCCCGGTTCTCGTAGAGCTGGTAGCTCGTGATGTACCCCGGCACCGCGCCGACGATCGTGCCGTTCCTGTAGACGTGGATGCTGTCGTAAACCGCGCCGTTCGACCACGACAACACGACGTGGACCTGGACGACGCTGGCGTGGTCCGCCGTCGCGCTCAGGCCGCCCGGGCCCGCGCACGCGCTCGAGAACGGCCGTGCGAACGCCAGCAGGTTGAACTCGGCCCAGTCGGTGTCCGTTCCGACGTGCGTTGCCCGCACGTAGTAGGTGCCGGTGGTGGGGGCGAGGAAATCGACGCGCGCATCGCGCACCGAAAGGTCCGAGTTGTCGTTCGACGCGATGATCGCGCCGCCCGGCGAGAGCACTTCGAGCCGCGCGTCCGAGGCACTGAACTCGCAGCGCGCCTCGAAGCCGTAACGGGATCCCGCGGTCGCGGCGAAGGAGACGACGTCCTGGTCGCCGACGTCGTAAATCGTGTGCGCCACGGGCGAAGGATGATTCTGGCAACCAAGCGTCGTTCCCGCGGAATGCCAGTCCGAGGCCAGGTCGAGGTCCGTGCCGCTGACGTCCCTGGCCAGGCCGTTCGGCGCCTGCGGCGAGTCGAGAGTTCCGCCATAGCTCAGACCGGCGGGCGTGGCCGTGCCGTTGTCGACTCCGTTCGCGTCGCGCCAGCGCACGAAGTCGATCGGCGCCTGCGAGGCGTTGCGCAGGATGATCGCGCCGTCGAGACCGGGATTCCAGGAGGCGTTGAAGGTCTGGCGATCACCCCCATAGAGGTGGTACTGCCCGTTCGAGGCCTGGTTGAGGCCCTCGTGGACCGCGACGCACTCGCCGGCCTGGAGCGTGAACGGCGGGAAGGTGTAGATGCGCGTCGGGCCCTGCGTCGTGCCGTTGGCGAAGACCTCGAACTGCCAGCTCGTCAGGTCGACGGCGACGTCCGAGGTGTTCATGAGCTCGACCGCGTCGGCCGCGCCCATGTCGATCTCGTTGATCACGACCTTGCCGGTCGGGCTCACGGCGTAGGCGACCGGACTGATCGGCCGCGCCGCGGCGGTTGTGTTGTCGGGCTCGAGCACATCGGCATAGAACGGCATGCCGGCCAGCGTGACGAAGACCTGGTTCATGCCTGCCTGCTGGAAGCCCGCGCCGTTGCGACCGAACCAGCCCTGATAGTAGTCCTCGACCGTCACCGTGTTGCCTGCCGGAAGTCCGGGCAGCCACAGGTGCTCGATGCCGTAGGCCTGTGTGTCGCTGGTCTCGAAGCTGTCATCGTCGACGCCGGGCGTCGCGTCGGGAGAGGACGGCCCGTCGACCATGTCCCACAGCGCCGACGTGACGTTGGTCTCGTTCGCCGAGCCGCGCTGCCCGATCGGGGCACCGGTGTTGGCGAACTTGCCGGTCTCGAAGTCGTAGGAGAAGGACAGGCCGCCCGGCGTGCCGACCGGCGGCGGGATCGTCAGGTCGGCGTAGAGGCTGACCAGATTGTCGACCGCCTGGCCGAGCAGGTTCAGGTGATTCGTCGCGCGCCACTCGCGGACCTTCGCGCAGTGGAAGGTGGCCGAACCCTCGCCGTAGGCGAGCCGCACGTTGGCGTTGTTGTCGCCGATGAAGTGCGCGCCGCCCGGGTTGTCCGAGCGCGAGTACAGGTCGTCGAACCAGTGGCCGGTCTCGTGCAGGATCACGGTGTCCGACCAGCCGTCGGTGTCGGGCTCACTGGGATCGGCGCCGATGAAGACGCCCTGCTGCGAATAGTTGGAGCCGAACGTGGGCGGCGGGTTGCCCGGCGTGCCGGTCGCCTTCCAGCCGAAGACCAGGAATTCGGAGGCTGTCGGCAACGAGCCGTGAACGCCGGGCTGGGCCATCCAGTCAAAGAAATCGACGCCGCAATCGAAGATGTTGAACGCCTGCGCGACGCCCATGCCGTCCGTGTCCTGGATCAGGTAATCGCCCAGTGCGAGGTCATTCGCGGGTGGGTGCGCCACCGTCGTCGCGGTCGAGATTGAATAGAGCTGGGATCCGACGAGGTTGAGCCCAACCGTCGGAACTCGCTCGAAGTTGTCGACCACCCGAATCTGGTAGCCCGCCGGGCGCCCATCCGTGATCGCCCGCACGTAGAGGTTGACCGGCGCGACCTGGCCCGTGACCTGAAGTGCATAAGTTCCCCCGGCAGTGGTCGAACCTGAAGCGAGGGTCTGCTGCGTGGCCGCATCGACGACTTGGACTTTGGCGTATCGGATCGGCAGGTTCTGGGCGGCGCCGCTGTAGCCGTTGCCGTTGAACAGGCGGTCTTCGTAGAGGAAGCGGCCGCTGACGGTGAAGGCGTTGGCGTTCGATCCGCTCAGCGCGAGCGCGAGCAGGGCAAGGAGGAAGCGTGCCTTCATCGGACGATCCTCCGCGCGGGAGCCGACAGCAGCCGCTCGCCGGTCGACGTGGTGACAGGAGCGAGGACCTCGGTCGGACCGTCGGGCAGGATGTTGAATGAAGCGCCGCGGGTGAGCAGTCCGTTCGGGCCTTCGCCTGAGACCTCGAACTGGAGCAGCGTGCGGGCGACCGAGTTCGGCACCACGACGCGGAACGTGGCATCCTTCGTCCGGTGTGCCTCGAGCCGGCCGAGTGCGACGCGCGCGGGGCCGGCAAGGTTGGCCGCGCCGCGATCGAGCAAGCGCGCTTCGGCGCGACCGAGGCCGACGCGCGAGGTCGCATGGACGACGAAGCGGACGGTCGCGCCGCGGCGGACCGGATCGAGCGCCTCGACCTGGACGGAGACCGGATGCTGGATGGCGCCGGTGCAGGTGACGTTCGGGGACGACGACACGATCGCCTCGGGGCCGGAATTGCCCGCGGCGAACGTCGGCAGGAGCGTCGCGAGCGCGACGCCCAGGACCGTGGCCCGGATCAGGTCTGGAGCAGCATGGCGGTGCGGCATGGAGCAGCCTCCTTGGGGTTGGAGCGGCATCGAAGCAACCCCGGGAGGATGAAGGACGGCACTTGAGAAGGACTTGAGCGGGCCCGAAATGTCCGCCCGAAGTGGTAAGGTGGGCCTCCCATGAGCGAGTTTCGGATCCACAGCCCCTACCAACCTCAGGGCGACCAGCCCCGGGCCATCGAAGAGCTCGTGCGCGGTCTCAAGCGCGGCGACGAGCACCAGGTCCTGCTTGGAGTTACGGGATCAGGGAAGACCTTTACGATTGCCAACGTGATCGCCCAGACGGGCCTGCCGACGCTGGTGCTCTCGCACAACAAGACGCTGGCGGCCCAGCTTTACGGGGAGTTCAGGGGGTTCTTCCCGGACAACGGGGTCGGGTTCTTCATTTCCTACTACGACTACTACCAGCCCGAGGCCTACGTCCCGGCGACGAATACCTATATCGAGAAGGACGCGAGCATCAACGACGACATCGACCGCCTCCGGCTGTCGTCGACCGCGATGTTGCTCGAACGTCAGGACGTCGTGATCGTCGCGTCGGTGTCCTCGATCTACGGCCTCGGATCTCCCGGCGACTTCAAGGGCCTGATGCTCGACCTGAGCAAGGGCGGACGCGTCGACCGGGACCACCTGCTGTCGCGCCTGATCGAAATCCAGTATTCGCGGAACGAGTTCGAGTTCGCCCGCGGCACGTTCCGCGTGCGCGGCGAGGTGGTCGAGATCCGCCCCGCCTATGAGGAGCACGCGGTTCGCCTCGAGTTTGACGACGACATGTTGACGCGCATCTCCGTCGTCGATCCGCTGACTGGCAACGTGATCCGCAGGCAGGATCGGCTCGCCCTATACCCGGCGAAGCACTTCGTGCTCTCACGCGGCAAGATCAACCCGGCGCTGACCGGCATCAAGCGCGAGCTCGAGGAGCGGCTGATCGAGCTCGAGAGCCAGGGCAAATTGCTGGAGGCGCAGCGCCTGAGGAATCGCACCGAGTACGATCTCGAGATCCTGAAGGCGATCGGTTACTGCCCCGGCATCGAGAATTACTCGCGGCATCTCTCGGGCCGCGCGCCCGGCGACCGACCGGAATGCCTGCTCGACTATTTCCCGCGGCCGTTCCTGCTGGTGATCGACGAGTCGCATGTGACGGTGCCGCAGGTGGGCGCAATGTACGAAGGCGACCGCTCGCGCAAGCAGACTCTGATCGACTACGGCTTCCGGCTGCCGTCGGCGCTCGACAACCGACCACTCAAGTTTGCCGAGTTCGAGCAGCTCGTCGGGCCGACGATCTACGTCTCCGCCACGCCTGCGAACTTCGAGCTCGAGCGGGCCGGGGGCGTGCTGGTCGAGCAGATCATCCGGCCCACCGGGCTGGTCGATCCGATCGTCCAGATCCGGCCCGTTGCCGGGCAGGTGGACGACCTCCTGGGAGAAATCCGCGCGCGGGCCCTCAAGAACGAGCGCACGCTCGTCACCACGCTGACCAAGCGCATGGCCGAGGACCTGACCGACTACCTGCACGAGATGAACGTCAAGGTGCGCTACCTGCACTCGGACATCGACGCGCTCGAGCGGGTCGAGATCCTGCGCGGTCTCAGGCTCGCCGAATTCGACGTGTTGGTGGGGATCAACCTGCTGCGCGAGGGGCTCGACCTGCCCGAAGTCTCGCTGGTCGCGATCCTCGATGCCGACAAGGAAGGCTTCTTGAGGAGCGAGCGCTCGCTCATCCAGACCGCGGGGCGCGCGGCGCGCCACATCTCGGGCGACGTCATCCTTTATGCCGATACCGTCACGGGCTCGATGTCCCGCGCGCTCGAGGAGACGAGCCGGCGCCGCGAGACCCAACTCGCCTACAACGCGGCGAACGGCATCACGCCGCGCTCGATCGAGAAGTCGATCGAGGACGTGATGCGCATCACCGCGGTCGCCGACGCGCGCTACGACGAGGAGGAAGACCTGGCCCGCCAGCGCGGGACCTCGGCGGCGCAGGGCCCGCCCTCGGCGCCGATGCTTGCGCGCGCGGACGCGGTCGGCATGATGGCGCAGCTCGAGCGCGAGATGCTCGCAGCCGCGCGCGCGCTCGACTTCGAGCTGGCGGCGAGCCTGCGCGACCGGCTGGAGGAGCTGGCCACGCAGGCGGTCCGGGCCGGCGCGATCGGCGCCGAGGAAGCAAGCGGAGCGCTCGGGCCGGCGCGCGCGGCGCGCTACGAAGCGCGGGCCACCCCGCGCCCGCGCGGCCGCGCGACCCGGATCGCCGACGGGCGCCCCATGGGACCCGGCGACAGCATCCAGCCAAGGCCGGCCCGCCCCGGCCCCGACGTCGTCCCCGCCGAGGATCCGGTCCGCCGGGCGCGCCGCACCCCCAAGAGCATCGTCCCTCCGCGCCTCAAGAGGAAACTGCGCTGAGCCTCGCGGACGCCGCCGCCCCGATCGTCGCCCGCGCGCTGGCCGAAGACCTCGGCGCAGGCGACGTCACCTCGCTGGCCTCGATCCCCGAGGACGCGCGCTCGGCCGCCGCGCTGGTCGTGCGCGCCGAGGGCGTGCTGGCCGGCCTCGAGGTCGCGCGGCTCGCGTTCACCCAGGTCGATCCCTCGGTTCGCTTCATCGGCGTGCTCAAGGACGGCGCCGTGCTCGGGCGCGGCGCGCTGGTCGCCCGGATCGAGGGCAGCTCGCGCTCGCTCCTGGCGGCCGAGCGGGTCGCGCTCAACTTCGTGCAGAGGCTCTCGGGCGTCGCCACCCTGACGCGGCGCTTCGTTGATTCTGTTCACGGTACCGGGACGCGCGTGCTCGACACGCGCAAGACCACGCCCGGCCTGCGCGTGCTCGAGAAGTACGCCGTCACCATGGGCGGCGGCGAGAACCACCGCCATGGGCTCTACGACATGTACCTGGTGAAGGACAATCATATCCGCGCCGCGGGCTCGCTCACGCGCGCGGTGGAACGGATCGCGGGGGCGCGCAATCCGACGCTCCTGCTCGAAGTCGAGGCGGCGTCGCTCGACCTGGTGCGCGAGGCGGTGACGCTCGACGTCGACCGGATCCTGCTCGACAACATGTCGCCCGCCGAGGTCGCGCGTGCGATTGGCATCGTCGATTCCGCGGGAGCGCCGCGCCGCACTTCGCCCCGCCGCACGGCGCGCGCGCGGCGCTGGCCGGAGCTCGAGGTGTCGGGCGGCATTTCGTTGTCCACCGTGCGGCCCATGGCCGAGCTGGGGGTCGATTACGTCTCGGTCGGCGCGCTCACGCATTCGGCCCCCGCGCTCGACCTGGCGCTCGACTTCACGGAGGGCGCGTGAGCGCGGACGCCTGCCGGTTCTATGACGCGGTGAGCTCGACCAACGACGTGGCCTGGGAGCAGGGCAGGGAGACCGGGATGCGGTTCCTCTGCATCGTGGCCGATCGGCAGACGCATGGGCGCGGCCGTACGGGGCGCTCGTGGGACTCGCCGCCCGGCGCAGGACTCTACGCCTCGGGATATTTCCAGCTCGACTGGCCGCCTGCGCGCGCCACCTTCCTCACCATCGCAGCCGGCCTGTCGGTGCGCGCCGCACTCGAAGCGGAATTGGGGTTCGCACCGGCGCTCAAGTGGCCGAACGACCTGATTGCCCCCGACGGCACCGGGCGCAAGCTCGGAGGCATCCTGACCGAGACCCGCAGTGAAGGCGACGTGATCCGAGAGGCGGTGATCGGCATCGGCGTCAACCTGCGCACGCCCGGGGCCGGCTGGAATGTCGACTCCGAGGCGCGTCCGGTCGCCCTCGACGCCTTTCTTCCCGCGACGTTT
>JBKJOC010000347.1:0-9220 GCA_046595725.1 Candidatus Eiseniibacteriota bacterium | reverse complement strand
CGAGCTCCTGCCGCGCGTGCTCGAGGCCTGGAGCGGCGAGCGCGCCGCCCTCGAGGACAATGGCGCACGCCTGCTCGAGGCGCTCTCCGCCCCGCACGAAGCGGCGGAGGCCGCGCCGTTCGACGCGCTCTTCGATGCCGCCCTGGCCGCGCTCGAGCAGGGTGCCGACCCGGACTGGGGCGGATTCGGACGCGCGCCAAAATTTCCGACCGCGGCCAACCTCACGTTCCTGTGGCGCGCGGCCGCGCGGCTCGAAGCGCTCGATCCCGCGCGCGCCGATCATGCGCGCAAGCTGGCACTGCTTCAGTTGACCCGCATGAAGGAAGGCGGAATCCAGGATCACCTGGGCGGCGGCTTCCACCGCTACTCGGTCGACCGGCGCTGGCTCGTGCCCCACTTCGAGAAGATGCTTTACGACCAGGCGCAGCTCGCGGGCGCCTACGTCGCGGCATACCGCGCGACCGGCCTCGAGGAATTCGCAATCACCGCCCGCGCGGTCTTCGGTTCCGTGGCGCGCGACCTGACGGGCGACCACGGCGGCTTCCTCTCCGCCGAGGATGCCGACAGCGAGGGCGAGGAAGGCCGCTTTTACGTCTGGCGTCCGGAGGAGCTTGCCGCCGTGCTCGAGCCCGCCGATGCGGCGCTGTTCGCTTCGCGCTACGGCGTGACGCCCGAGGGCAACTTCGAGCATGGCGCAAGCGTGCTGCACGAGGCACTGTCGATCGCAGCGGCCGCCGCCGCCGCGGGTGTCGCGGCCGATGCGGCGCCGGCGCGGCTCGAGGGCGCGCGCACCCGGTTACTTGCCGTGCGGGCTGCAAGGCCGCGGCCACTGCTCGACGACAAGGTGATCGTGGCGTGGAACGGGCTCATGATCTCGGCCTGTGCAGAGGGCTCGTGGGTCCTGGGCGAGCCCGATCTCGCCGAACGCGCGGCGCGCGCGGCGACCTTCGTGCTCGATCGCCTCTGGATCTCCGGGACACTGGCGCGCCGCTGGCGGGATGGCGATGCGGCCGGCCAGGGGCAACTCGACGACTACGCATTCCTCGCGCGCGGATTGCTCGATCTCTACCAGGCGACGTTCGATCCGGCGTGGCTCGAGCGTGCGGTCGCGCTGGCCGACGCCATGATCGCGCGCTTCGACGACGAGACGGCGGGGGGCTTCTTCGAGTCGCCTGCCGGCGATCCCTCGATCAAGCTGCGGTTGAAGGACAGTTTCGATGGCGCGGAACTGGCGGGCAATTCGATCGCGGCGCTGGTGCTGCTCGACCTCGCCGCGCTGACCGGGCGCGCGTCCTACGCGGCGCGCGCGCAGGCGGCGTGTCACTATTTTGCGCAGCGGCTCGGGGACCACCCGGTCGCGATGCCGATGATGCTGGTCGCGATGATGAACTCGCTCGCAGCCCCGCGTCACGTCGTCATCCTCGCGGGCGCAAACGGCCCCGCGGGGGAGGCCGCGCGCGCGCTCGTCTCGGCCGCGCGCGCGGCCATGGGCCCGCGTGATGCCCTGATCGTGATCGGGTCTGCCGACGTCCACGCTCGCGTCCGGGCGCTGGCGCCGTTCGTGGCGCCCCTGGTGGCGCGCGGCGGCGCCGCGACCGCTTACGTCTGTGTCGAAGCCGCCTGCCACGCTCCCACCCAGGATCCCGAGGCGCTGGCCCGCGACCTGCGTTAGCAGCCACGCGAGAAACTGTCCCGGGCGGTCCATTCGTGCTAGCTTCCCGGGAAATTCTTCCATGGAAGCCGCTCCTCAACATCGCACCGGAGGCAGTCCCCCATGCCACGCGTACGCCATGCTTCGGTCCGAAACGGCGATGTCGTCCTGCTCGTCGGTACCATGAAGGGCGCATTCATCTTCCGCTCGACCGCCGCGCGTGCGCAGTGGGAGCGCGGCGGTCCCTACCTGGCGGGCCACTCGGTGTACGCGATGGCCTATGACGGCCGCAACGGTCGCCGCCGCGTCTGGGCGGGACCCTCGAGCATGCACTGGGGATCCGTGCTGACCTCGAGCGACGACTTCGGCCGCACCTGGACCGAGCCACAGGAAGCGAACGTCAAGTTCCCGGAGGACGCGGGTCTGTCGTTGCGCAACATCTGGCAGATCCGACCAGGTCCGGCCGATCGTCCGGACACGCTGTGGGCCGGCGTCGAGCCCGCGTCGCTGTTCGAGTCGAACGACAATGGTGCGAGCTGGGAGCTGGTGCGCGGGCTGCACGACCATCCGCATCGCCCGAAGTGGGAAGCGGGCGGCGGCGGGCTGTGCCTGCACACGATCGTTCCCGATGCCGCCGATCCCAAGCGGATGTTCGTCGCGATCTCGACCGGCGGCGTCTATCGCACCGACGATGGCGGGAAGACGTGGACGGTGAAGAACAAGGGTGTGCGCGCCGACTTCCTGCCGGAAAAGCACCCCGAGTTCGGGCAGTGCGTTCACAAGATCGCCCAGAGCGCCAGGCGGCCGGAGCGGCTCTACCTGCAGAACCACTGGGGCCTCTACCGCTCGGACAACGGCGGCGATTCGTGGAAGGACATGGCGCGCGGCGTGCCCTCGGATTTCGGGTTTCCGATCGTCGCGCACCCGCACGACTCGGACGTGGCCTACATCGTGCCCCTCGAATCCGACATGTTCCGCGCCACGCCGGAAGGGAAGCTGCGTGTCTATCGCACGCGCAACGGCGGCAAGTCGTGGGAGGCCCTGGGCAAGGGATTGCCGCAGAAGGACGCGTTCGAGACCGTATTGCGCGATGCAATGGCGGTCGACCTGTGCGATCCGGCGGGAGTCTACGTGGGCACACGCAGCGGAAAACTCTTCGGTTCGCCCGACGGCGGGGCCTCGTGGTCGATGCTGGCGGACGGGTTGCCCCCGATCGTGTGCGTCAAGACCGCGATCATCGGGGAGTCAAAGTCCGGGCGGGTGGCATCGAAGCGCGCGCCCGCGAAGCGCGTGACGAAGAAAGCCCCGGCCCGAAACGCCACCATGCCCAAGACCCCTGCCCGCAAGGCCGCCAAGAAGCGCGGCCCAGCCAAGCCACGGAAATAGGTCGCGTTCACGTGGCGATCCGATTCCTGCTGCCTTCCTACCTGAGACCGTTTGCCGGGGGACTCTCCCGGCTCGAACTCGGCGAGCGCCCCGCGACCGTGGGCGAAGCGCTCGTGATCCTGGGCGCCCACCATCCCGGTGTGCGCGATCGCGTGCTCACGGAACAGGGCGAAGTACGCCCGCACGTCAACGTGTTCGTCGGCGACGAGAGCATCCGGCACACCGGCGGCCTCGCGACGCCGCTTGGCGAGGGCGCCGAGGTCACGATCGTGCCCGCCGTCAGCGGCGGTGCGCCGGGCCGCGTGCTGCTGGCCGCGCTGCTCGTCCTCTGCCTGTTCGCCGGCCGTGCTGGTGCGGGGACAAACGCCGACTTGCCGCACCCGCGGCTCGGCCTCTACGGCCACACGATCGGCACCGGCTACCCGCTGATCCGGGCCGACGAATCGATCAACGCCGCATTGCTCGACTCGATCGCGCGCTACGACGCCGTGATCCTGCCGGTCTCGCCGTTCACCGAGTACCGCCAGGACGTGCTCGAGGACCTGCGGCGGCTCAACCCGGCGATCAAGCTCTACGGCTACTCGCAGGCGGATCTCTGTTGGTGGGCGATGCAGCCGGACTCCGCCACTCACATCCCCACCCGTCACTGGCAGCTCGTGCGAAACCTGGACGGCTTCCTCTACAAGCGGCACGGCGGCTCGATGTCCCAGGCCAACATCAACCTCGCCAAGAAGGTCAACGGCCGCTACGTCGTCGCCGAGGCCCTGGCGGACTTCTTCAAGAGTGAGGTGGTGTCGACCGGCGTGTGGGACGGCGTGTTCTTCGACATGTTCTGCTCGGGCATCCTGTGGCAGGAATCGCCGGCCGAGAGCATCGACTACGTGCGGGCCGGTTTTCCGGACCTCGCGTCCTTCGACCTGGCCTGGCACGCCGGCAGCGACACGCTGGCCGACCGCCTGCGCCGGATCATCGGCCCGGCGCCGGTCCTGATCGGCAACTGCGGCCAGAGCACCCAGTATGCGTCGATGAACGGCTGGATGCGCGAGGACTTTCCGCTCCAGAACGGCCGCAGCTGGGACACGAACATGTTCCGGACCATCGGAGGATACCTGAACGACGAGGTGAACTTCCGTGCGCCGCAGTCGAACTGGCTAGCCTCATGGGTGAATGCCGGCAGCGATCCCTACGCACCCGACCAGCTCCGCCGCGCCCGTTACGGGCTCGGCTCCGCGAGTCTGGGCGACGGGTTCGGAACCTTCAATCCGCCGAACCTCGACATCACGACCAACTACATGAGCTGGTGGTACGACGAGTATGCGGTCGACCTCAACACGGGACGCTCGACCAACCAGCGCTCGGGTGTCGGGTGGCTCGGGCGCGCGCTTGGTCCCTATGCGACCATGGCGTCTTCGAGCACCGAGGACGCCACCGCGGGCAACCCGGGCTTCGAGACCGATCTCTCCGGCTGGACGTTCTGGACCAGCGCCGGCGCCTCGGTCCAACGCGACGTCACGACCAAGGCGATCGGCGTCGCCTCGGCGCACCTGATCGTGCCGATCGCGCAGAATGGCATCCGCGCCGTCACGCTGACCACCTTTGGCTACTTGATCTACTGGCCCAACTCGAGCTATGTCGCCTCGTTCTGGGCCAGGGCGGCTGCGCCCCGCTCGATCCAGGTCTCGGCCGTGCACCCGATCACCGGCGCCGCCTACGGTGGCGGAGACGTGAACCTCGACGCCACGTGGCGCCACTACGAAGTCTCGATGAACAATCCGTCGGAAGTGATCGCCGCACTCCAGTTCCGCGTCGGGGGCACGCCGATCGACGTCTGGATCGACGATGCCCACTTCACGCGCACGGGCATCAACGTCTACCGCCGGGACTTCGAGCGCGGGATCGTGCTGGTCAACCCGAACGCCGCGCCGCTCCCGGTGCTGCTCGAGCAGTCCTACCGCAAGATTCTCGGCACGCGCGATCCCTTGAACGACGGCAGCAGCTTCACGCAAACCGAGATCCCGCCGTGGGATGCGCTGTTCCTCATTCGCGCCAGTTCGCTCGTCGATGCCGGCGCCACGCCCACGTCCCCGGCCGCGCTGGCGTTCGCGGGCGCGACTCCGAATCCCGCGACGCCGGGCGTTGCCTGCGCGATCCGCCTCGCGATTCCACGCACGGGGATCCTGCGCGTGTCGGTTTACGACGCCGCGGGCCGTCGCGTGCGCGCGCTGTATGCGGGCGTGGCCGAGGCGGGAGTTCGTTCGCTGACGTGGGATGGCAACGACGCGCGGGGCGGCTCGGTTCGGCGCGGGCTCTACTTCCTGCGCGCCGAGCAGGCGGGCATCGTGGCCACCCGCAAGCTGGTTCGCTTTTGATGCGCAAGAAGGTCCTTCCCATCATCCAGCTCGGGGACGTCGTGCTACGACATCCGGGGCGGGACCTGACCCCCGCGGAGATCCGCAGCACCGAGATCCAGCAGCTGATCGAGCGCATGCGCGACACCATGCGCAAGGCGCCGGGGGTGGGGCTGGCCGCGCCCCAGGTCGGGATCGGGATCCGCCTCGCCGTGATCGAGGACCAGGCGGCCTACGTCGAGGAGATGGACGAAGGCGAGCGTGCCGCCAAGGAGCGCGATCCGGTGCCGTTCCACGTTGTGGTCAATCCCCGGATCGAGGTCCTCGACGCGGCGCGCGTACACTTCTTCGAGGGCTGCCTAAGCCTCGAAGGCTTCGTCGCCGTGGTCGGCCGGGCGCACGCGGTGCGCGTACGCTGCCTCGACCACAAGGGCGAGCCGCGCACGATCGAGGCCGCGGGCTGGCACGCGCGCATCCTGCAGCACGAAACCGACCACCTCAATGGCACGGTTTACGTCGATCGCATGGAGACGCGCACGTTCATGTCGAGCGAGGAGTACGCGCGACACTGGGGCGGCGAACCGATCGAGGTCGTGCGCGCCGCGCTCGACTCCAGGCGCACCGAGTAGCCTAGGCGCGCGCCAGCACGATCGAGCCCGCCACGATCAGGGCCATGCCCAACAGGTGGGCGCCGGTCAGCTTCTCGTTGAGGAACAATCCCGCCAGCAGCACTGCGACCACCACGCTCAACTTGTCGACCGGCGCCACGCGCGAAGCGTCCCCGAGCTTGAGCGCGTGGAAGTAGCACAGCCACGACGCGCCGGTGGCGAGCCCCGACAGGACGAGGAAGAGCCACGTGCGCGAGGACACGCCGCCGATCTGGACGACCCCGCGCAGGCCGGCCCAGCTCCATGCCAGGACCAGGATCACCGTCGTCCGGATGGCGGTGGCGAAGTCCGAGTCGACGTCCTTGACGCCGACCTTGGCCAGGATCGCGGTCAGGCCGGCGAATCCCGCCGACGCCAGCGCCCAGGGGAGCCAGCTCATGGCTGGGGCGCCAGGGAGTTGGGGCAACCCGCGAACATCAGGACGAGCACGAGTGCCGCGACGGAACGAACAGGGGACATCGGCGACCTCCTTGGGTGGTCGAGGAGCGCCCATCCTGCCTGCAGCGGCCCTGCCGGGCAAGCGGGCTCCGAAACCGGCTCAATGTTCGAAGCGGACGTGCCGATACCCAGAGTGTTCGGCGCCCCGCGCTTGGGTTCCCCGTCGAACGGGAGGCTTCACTTGACTCGCCGCCCTCAAAGATCGGGGCGCAATATCACTGTGATCCTGCTCGAGGCCGGCGTGGTCTCCGAGGAACAGGTGGAGCAGGGCGTATTGCGTCAACGCGAAACCGGCCTGCGCATCGGCGAGACGCTCGTCGAATCCGGGGCGGTCACCGAGGAAGACGTCGGCTGGGCGCTCTCTCGCCAGCTCGGCCTCACTCTCGTTGACATTGATCCCGGTGGCCTCGACGCCGACCTGGTGCGCTCGTTCCGCGAGACGCTGCTTCGGCGGAGCGACGCCGTGCCGCTCCTGCGCACCGGCGCCGCCGTGTCGTTCGCCGTCGCCGATCCGACCGACAACGAGGTCATCGACCGGCTCGAGGATGCCGCGGGCGGGGCGATCGAGCTCTGTATCGGAACGCCGAGCGCGATCCGACGGGCCCTCGACGCCGTGTTCCACTCCGCCGCCGCGACCTCCGCACCCGCCACCCCGGTCGCCGCCGACGCGCACTACGACGTGGTGTGGGAGCGCTCGGGCACCAGCTTCCTCGCGTTCCATGCCGCCACCGCGTTCAAGCGCGATGCGCGCGCGATCCACTTCATTCCGCGCGACGGCCAAATGCACGTCGAATACCTGCAGGCCAATCGGTCGGTGCCGATCTCGACGGAGCCGATGGCCGTGATGGACTCCCTGATCGCTCGCCTCGAGGCGCTCGGTGGGCCCGTGATGGCGGACGGCGTCCATGCGCGCGGCACCGTGCGCTGCTCGCTGCCCGCCGGCGTGCTGCCACTCGACATCTCGCTGCTGCGCGTCGACGACGGCATCCAGGTCACGATTCGCCCGCGGCCGATGCGCACCGTCACGCCCGGCCTCGAAGCGCTCGGGATGGATGCGGTCGATGCCGCCGCTCTGCGTGGCGCGCTCGCCGTAGGGGCCGGACTGGTGCTCGTGTGCGGGCCGCCCGACTCCGGCGGCTCGACGCTCACGGCCGCCATCGGCGCTTCCGCCGATCTCTCGGGCGCGCGCACGCTCATCTTCGAAGCCGCGCCGACCGCGCCCTGGCCGGGCGCGGCGCGCATTCACCTGCCGCCGGGCCAGGCCATGGCGCTGTGGGCCGAGATCGTGACCGCGCAGTGCGCGGACGTGGTCGTGCTCGACGACGTGCTCGAGGGCTCGGCGATCGACGCCGTGCTCTCGCCCGCGGCGTCGCAGCGGCTCCTGATCGTGCGGACCGACTGGAGCGATTCGCTGACGCTGCTCGAACGCCTGGCCAACGGTCTCCAGGGCAGCTCCGTCCTGGCGGGGCGCCTGGTCGCCGTGATCCAGGAACGCCGTGTCGCGCAGGGGCCGCACCTGATGGAAGTCCTGCTGTCGGACGACGGCCTGCGCCGGGTGATCGCCTCAGGCGGCACGCGCGCAATGCTGGCGGAAGCCGCCCGTGCCGCCGGCTGGCGCACGCTGGCGGACCGGGCGGGCGAGCGCGTCGCGCTCGGGACGCTGACCGAGATCGAAGCCGCAAGGACCTTGACCTGATGGCCCTCGACCTCACGTCGCTCCTCACGTTCGCCAAGGAATCAGGCGCGTCGGATGTTCACATCTCCGCGGGGTCGGCGCCGTTGCTGCGCATCCGCGGAAAGATGACACCGGTCGAGATGGCGCCGCTCAACGCCGACGACGCGCGGGCGGTGCTGTTCGACATCCTGACCGACGGCCAGAAGAAGGTGTTCGAGGAACGGCACGACATCGACTTCGCGTTCGAGCTGCCGGGAGTCTCGCGCTTTCGCGCGAACCTCTACCTGCAACTCCGCGGACCGGGCGCCGTGTTCCGGCTGATTCCGAGCAAGATCCTGTCGCTCGCCGACCTCGGCATGCCCCAGGTGCTCAAGGACCTGGCGAGCAAGGAGAAGGGCCTGGTGGTCGTGACCGGCCCCACCGGCTCCGGCAAGTCGACGACACTCGCCGCCATGGTCGACTACATCAACGAGTCGCGGCAGGGCCATATCCTGACGATCGAGGACCCGATCGAGTTCGTGCATCCGTCCAAGAATTGCCTGGTCAACCAGCGCGAGGTCGGGCCGCACACCGAGTCCTTCACCAGCGCGCTGCGTGGCGCGCTGCGGGAGGATCCGGACGTCATCCTGGTCGGCGAGCTGCGCGATCTCGAGACCACGTCGCTTGCCATCTCGGCGGCGGAGACGGGCCACCTGGTGCTCGCGACGCTGCACACCAACTCCGCCTCCAAGACGGTCGACCGCATCATCGACATCTTCCCCTCGGAGCAGCAGGCGCAGGTGCGCACGATGCTCGCCGAATCGCTCGAGGGCGTGGTCGCGCAATCGCTCCTGCCCTCGAAGGACGGGCTGAGCCGCGTCGCCGCGCTCGAGGTGCTGGTCGGCGTGCCCGCGCTGCGGAACCTGATTCGCGAGGACAAGACGGCGCAGATCCTGTCGGTGATCCAGACCGGCGCGTCGCACGGAATGCAGAGCCTCGACCAGTCGCTGCGCGACCTGGTCATGCAGGGCCGGCTCTCGCGCGAGGAGGCGATGCGCAAGTCCGCCAACCCGAA
>JBKJOC010000159.1:0-5349 GCA_046595725.1 Candidatus Eiseniibacteriota bacterium | reverse complement strand
AGGATCTCGTCCTGCGTCACGTTTCCGATGATCGTCGGGCTGCCCTCGGCCGAGCATTGCGCAATCGCCTCGGGCGCCATGTCGAGCACGACGTGTGCGATGTGCGTCGCGCGCAGCACGCGTGCCAGGTTCTGGCCGTTGAGCCCGAAGCCCGCGATGATGACGTGGTCGTTGAGCAGCGGCGAGCGTGGCGTCTCGGCCGCGCCCGCGCCCGGCAGCGTCGGCGTGGGCCGGTGCGAGCGGATGAACAGCTCGAGGCGCAGCGCCCACTCCGGCGCGACCGACACCAGCCAGGGCGTGATCATCATCGAGAACACCGCGCCAGCGAAGAACGCCTGGTCGAACGGGGCCGGCAGGAGCCCCGCCGGCATCCCCTGCTGCGCCAGCACGAACGAGAACTCGCCCACGTGCGCGAGACCGAGGCCGGCGGCGAACGCGACCCGCCACGGGTAGCCCGAGATCCGCGCCCCCAGCGCCGCCGCCGCGAGTTTCCACGCCACCATGCCGACCGTCGCCGCGAGCACGAGCATGGGCTGGGCGACCACGTCGCGCGGCAGGAGCATCATGCCCACCGAGATGAAGAACACGCTCGAGAAGGTGTCGCGGAACGGCAGGATGTCGGCGATCACCTGGGACCTCAGGTCCGACTCCGCGAGAATGAGCCCCGCGAGGAATGCCCCGAGCGCGAGTGAAAGCCCCGCCTGCCCGGAGAGGTACGCCGAGCCCAGCGCGACCAGCACCACCGCGGCGAGAAAGGTCTCGCGCGAGCGCCCGCGCGAAGCCCGCGCCAGGAGCCACGGCGCGACGCGGCGCGCGACGAAGAACGCACCCACGACCACGACGATCAGCACCAGCGCGCGTACCGCGCTCGCGCCCGGCGACTCGGTTGGCCCGGAAGCGCCACCCGACCACGCACCGAGCGTCGGGATGAGCATCGCCATCGGCACCACCGCAAGATCCTGGACGATCAGAACCGCGGTGATCAGCCTGCCGTGCGGCGCCTGGAGCTCGCCGCGATCGGTGATCAGCCGGAACAGGAGCGCGGTCGAGGAGGGCGCCAGCAACAGTCCGAAGAAGATCGCGCGTGCCGGATGCAGCCCCGCCGCAAGCAGCACGAGCGCCACCACGGCGGCGGTGACCACGACCTGCAGGAGCCCGGCGAGCGCGGCCCTTGCCCCGAGCTTCTTGAGGTCGGCGATCGAGAACTCGAGCCCGACCGTGAACAGGAGGAGGACGACTCCGATTTCAGCCAGAGTCGCGATCGTCGCCGGGTCGCGCACGAGGCCGAACCCGCCCGGCCCCAGGAGGATCCCCGTGACCAGGAAGCCCACGACCGGGGGCAGCCTGACCCGCTGGAACAGGAAGATGATCGCCAGCGAGCAGCCGGCAAGCAGGACCAGCTCGCGGAGGACGGGAAGGTCGTGGGGCATGGACGGAACCTTAGCGCATTCGCGGGCCCCGATCCCGTTGCGGGGAGCGCGGCGAGGGGCTAGACTCGTGACCCCCGATCAGGAGCGATCATGATGCGTCACCTTCCTGGATTCGCGTTCCTGCTCACGCTGGCATCCCCGGCATGGGCTGGAGAATCCTGCCCGGAGAACGCGTTCCACGTCAGTCGCACGAGCGTGGGCTTTCACTCGACCACTTCCACCGGCAGCATCGAGTTCACGCAGTCGGGAGACCAGATCGTTCCCTGGGACGCAGGGCAGCCTTGCATCGAAGGTTGCTACGATCTCCCGAAGGCGACGATCGTGGCCCGTGGATACAATGATCTCTACGGCCCGGCGGACACCCATGTCAGCGTCGCCGACGAGTACGTCGTCCTCAGACCTCCGGGCCCGGCGCTCTCTTTCGAAGTCGTCCTTCAGCTGAACGCCACGATCAAGATCGAGGGCACGGCCAGGGCCGGGCTTGGAGTTCCGGGCTCGCCCTCGCAGATTCAGGTCACCGCGAGCGGCGTCACGAGCCTCGCACTGCCGGTCGTGATCGCGCCCGGAACGCCCTTCCTGGTTGGTGCGTTCGCGTCCGCAGTTGGCGGCCGCTTCGACGGAATGGGACTTGCGATCGCGACGATCCGCTTCCGCGGCCTGCCCGACGCGTACGCCATCACGTCCTGCCAGGGGTACGACCAGCAGACCCCGACCCGCCCCACGACCTGGGGAGGCGTCAAGGCGCGCTACCGCTGATCAGTCCCCGCTGGACGCGACTGGGCACGAAGGCGGAGCAGGTGCGGAAGAACGACAACGAAGGCCGGGCCCACGTGTTCGAACAATGCTTCGAGGGGGCGTGCTCATGATTCGCTCGACGCTGTTGCTGGCTTTGCTCTTGATCCTCCCCGTTCGTGCCGCGGGCGCCGGCGATCGCATCCTGCGGGCCGAAGTCACCGTCCCCGCCCCGGTCGCTGACGTCTGGGCGGCTTGGACGACGAACGACGGCATCGCCACGTTTTTCGCGCCCAGGGGCATGGTCGACCTGCGTGTCGACGGCACCTACGACGTCTGGTTCAACCCAACGGGCAAGCCGGGGGAACGCGGTGCCGAGGGCATGCGCATCCTCGACATCGACCCCCTCAAGCGCTTCGCATTCACGTGGAACGCGCCGCCCTCGATCGCGTCTCTGCGCAACCGCCGCACGGTCGTGATCCTCGAATTCGCGCCCGCCGGGGAGAAATCCACAAGGCTGACCTTCACCCACATGGGTTGGGGCGAAGGCGCGGACTGGGACAAGTCGTACGAATACTTTGATCGCGCCTGGGGCGACTTCGTTCTGCCGAGCTTGGTGCGCCGCTTCGAGCAGGGGCCGATCGACTGGAAGAGCGAGGCCCGTCCGGTGCCGCTGCCCGGCTCGATGAAGAAGCGGCTGGCGGTCGGGGAGATGCGCTAGAATGCCATGTGGCATGCGAGTTTTTGAGTTCGAGCATTATCCTGCAATGACTTACGGTGATTCGAACTTCTGTCTTGTCTGCCCCATCCAATTCGAATAAATTCCCGTTCGAGAAGAATTCTTACTCAGGATCAAGGCCGAACACGGTCTTCCAGCGGGATCGACAAGCGCGGCGCCGCCCGGCGTCGCGCGCATGACTTCGAGTATCCCGGCGTCGCTGGATCCATCTCGCCCTCCGGGGCGCGGGTCTCGGACGCGCGGGAGCTCGGGGAATGACCCGGCAACGGCAATGAGGGGGAAAGGCTGACGCCGGAGCAGGTCTCCGGACTACGACGTCAAGATCCTGCGGCGGGGTGGCAGGAACGTGAGCGCCGGAAGCGGGATCCGGAAGCCGAGTGAATCGCCGCGCAGCTCAAGGCCGCGCTGGCAGGATCGCCTCGATCTTCTGTTCCATCTCCCTGGGGTCCGGCGGCATCCCGGTCCACTGCGCGACAATGTTGCCCCTGCCGTCGACGAGGAACGCCGCGGGGATCGCCTCCACGCCGTAGCGCTGCCACGTCGGCTTGGTTCCCGAGTCGAAGGCGAACCGGTAACCGTACTTCTTCGAGTTCACCATCTTGCGCGCCGCGCGTTCCGCGCCCTCGTTGTCGATCGAGACACCCAGCACGGTCAGGCCGCGCGCGCCGTACTTCTGGTGGAGCGCTTGCAGGTGGGGCATCGAGCGGCGGCAGGGTCCGCACCAGGTCGCCCAGAAGTCGACCAGCACCACCTTGCCCTTGAAGTCGGCCCAGGACAGCGGACGGCCGTCGAAGCCGCGCATCGTCAGTTCCGGCGCAGGGCGTGGGAAGGCCTGCGGGATGTACGCCGCCGGTGTGGCGTCGAATTTCTTCGCGCACTTCGCAGAGCAGAATCCGTAGCGCACGCCCTGCCAGGTGCGCCACTCCTCGGCCTCCTCGGGCTCGCGCTCTCCACCGACAGTGGCACAGACCGGACAGAGTGCCTTCTCGCCGGCCCGTGCGGCGGGCGCTGCCGCTCCCAGGATCGCGAGCGCCAGCAGTGCGGTCGCGAGGCCCCTCATCCATCGCGTCATGATCGTTCCTTTCAAAAGCCTGCCGAAATCGCGATCCCGGCTCGGTCGAGCCAGGCGTAGATCAGGGTGACGCTGTATCGATCGCTGGCGTAGCTCGCGAGCAGGTGCGTACGGTGTCCGTCGTACATCGGCTGGATCGTGACCCGCGGTACGATCTCGACATTGGCGCCGAACGGGACGTTCCAACCCTGGTCCCACTCGGAGTAGTTCGCGCTCGCGTAGACCGACACCGGGACCGGATCGAGATTCTTCGCCGCCGTCAGGTAGTACGCGCGCTTGCCCCGCGGCGAGCCGATGCGGTCCGAACTCGTCCCGAGGAACGCGGCCGGTCGCGTGGCCGATTCTGTCAGGAAGAACCAGGTCAGAAGCGGGCCGACCTCCTTCGCCGCCGGGTTGTACTCGAGCCCGACCTGCAGGGTCGGCAGGATGCGCCGCGTCCCGGTCATGCGCCATCGTGGCCGCGCCAGCTCGGTGTCGACGTAGCGTAGCGAGAACGCCCATCGGGTCTGCAAGCCGCTCCCCCGGAGCGGCGCCCCTTCGCCGGGTCAGCCGCTTCAGGTCGGCGCCGCCACGCGCGGCCGGGCCGGCCTTGGCGGCGAGGAAAGCGAATCGGATTCCTGCGCCCCGGCCGGGCTCGCGACGGCGAGTCCAAGCAGGAACGCGAATGCAATCGAGCGCATGGCGATCTCCTCGGGCAAAGGTTCGAAGTCGGATTCGAAGCAAGCGCGCGGGAGGCGATCAGTTCCGCAGGGGAGTGGATCTCAAGGAGGGTTCGGCCCCAAGCAGGGGCATCGCAGGTGGTGGGACCGCAACCCATACGAACCGTTCGATCGGCGCGCTGGGAAACGGCGCAATCCCGTCCGGCACCGGCGCAGGCGTGATCACGACCGTCGAGCCTGCCGAAGGGCAGCCCTCGTCCGGGGCCGTGCAATCCCCGTCGAGGGGGCAACACGCTTCCGACTCGGGCTCCTTGCAGCACGGCGCCGCGAGGGCCATCGAAGGCAGGAGCATCAGGCAGAGCAGCAGGAGCCGGACAAGGCGCATGGACCGAGGATATCACGCCCAATCCGGCGCCATTCGTCCGGATCATGTGTGGCATGCTGGGCGGGTCGAGCCCAAGGGCACGAACCCTCATCGAAAGGTGTTCCATGACATTCGCCGAACTTGGCCTGCCACCCGCACTCCTCGCCGCGCTGGCCAAACAGGAGATCTTAGAGCCCACGCCGATCCAGGTCGCCGCGCTGCCGGCTCTGCTCAAAGGCCAGGACGCCTACCTGAATGCGCCGACCGGCACGGGCAAGACGCTCGCCTACCTGCTGCCCCTGTTCTGCCGCATCGTGCCGGAGGAGGAGGCGACCCAGGTGGTGATCGTCGCT
>JBKJOC010000132.1:0-11029 GCA_046595725.1 Candidatus Eiseniibacteriota bacterium | reverse complement strand
TCGAACACGAACCAGTCATGGCGGATCTCATCCGCCTTGACGGCATGCGTCTTCATGCATCCTCCGTGGAGCAAAACCGCTTCTTGAAACGACTTGCAAACGCCGGACCTTAACACGCCGGGTGCGGGTCGTCAACCTCCAAGACGGCCGCCCGCGTTCGTTTCGGCGCAGCCAAGTGGCAATGTCCCAGCAGTTTGGAAGAGTCTTCGGCTACGGGATGGTGGACAAAATGCTCACGGTCCGTGCCGGAAGCGGATCGCCGTCGCCCCGCCGGCCTCGCGGACCCGCTTGAGTTCGCCCTGCGCCTCGAGGTAAGCATTCGAAGGCACGATCAGGACCCGGTTCGATACCGTCCGGTCGAGCACCATGGCGTCCCCGTCGGAGCCGCCCTCGAGAGTGAACGCGAAGTAGCGCCCGTTAAAGGAGGCCGCCTCGGGCGCCGCGTCCGCCCGGTAGCCCGGAGGAGGCGTGATCCGCAGGCGATCGCGATAGGTGCGCAGGCCGTCGATCACGACCGGATGGACGCGCTCGGCGGTCGCAAAGCCCTCGTCCATGCGCGGCACCCAGACCAGTTCCGGGAGCACGAGGAGACTCTGGTCCACCGCCATGGCCGCGCCCTCGCGCTCGAACTCGATGGCGAGGCGAAATGGCGTCTCGAGACTGTCGATGCCCGAGAGCGTGTACGAGCGCAGCGTCGCGTTCGACAGTCGGTTGGTGAGGATTCCCTGCGCCAGCTTCTTCTCCTCGGCGCCGTCCCGGTGGCGAAACGCGGCTCGATACTCCAGCGCGGCCTCGCCGCGTCCCTCCAGCGAGAGCACTCCGGTCAGTCGTCCATCGGTCCCGAGCCTGCCGTCGAGCGCGGTCGTGAGCGGGCTCTGCTCGGCGGGCAGGGTCGGTGTCGGCTCGAGGCGTGACCGATCGGCCGACACGACCAGCCCGTACGTCGCCTGGTCGACCCCCGGCAGGTAGCCCGGAGCGCAGCTCGCCGACGTCGGGTCGACCCACAGCGCGCGGTCCCCCGCCCGGACACGGGCGATCATGTGATTGAACTGCCCGAGGTCGACCAGCGCGGTGTCGAGGACCCCGTCGTCCGAGGTCTTGACCAGGACCGGCTCGCCCTCGATGCCGGCTGCCGTCAGCAACGACAAGAGGAGGCAGACCTTGTCCTTGCAGTCGCCATAGCGGTTCTTGAGCACCTCCTCCGCGAAGTGCGGCTGGTAACCGCCGATCCCGAGCTCGATCGCGACATAGCGGACATCGTCCTGGGTGAAGCGCGTGAGCCGCGCCACCTTTTCCTCGGTGGAGGTCGCACCGGCCGTCAGGCGCTGGGCCAGAGCGGCCACTTCCTCGCCCCTGGACAGTCGCGGGGCGAAGAGCTGTTGCCAGTAGCGGTGACCGAGACGCGACCAGTTCTCGTTTTCCCATCGCGGTGGCTGCGGCACGATCGTCAGGCGCGGCGAGACCTCGGCGAACGGCGGCATTGCGCTCTCGATTGGGATCGCCGGCAGCGACTGGAGCTCCCAGGTCATGCGCACGATCTCCCGTCCGGCCCCGGCTGGATCTCACGCACTGGTTCCGCCGACAGGCCCTGCGTGCGCACGATCTGGTTGAAACCGTAAGCGAACCAGCCGCGCGGCACGGTGAGTGTCGCGCGCGACATCAGCGTCGGGATCGTGCTCGCGAACACGTGCTCGACCGTGAAGTTGGAGCGCGCCAGCACGGAATACCTGAGCTCGAGGACGGTGCGCGGCGCGACGGCCGGAAACGCGAAACGCTTGCCGCGCACGTCCTGAAACAGTACGAAGTCAGGCAAGCTCGCAATGTCGAAGATGCGGGAGCGCGGCACGTCGAGACTCTTGCCGGGCGCCGTCCAGGTACGGGCTTCGATCTTCAGGATGCGGTGGTACTCGCTGTCGAAGAGCGTGCGGTCGAGCCACTCGCTTGCGCGCCTGGGATCGAGGATTGCGATGACCTGAATGACGTTCTCGCGCTTGCCGTATTCGTCACCGCCGAGGTCGGCCATCTCGGCCTCGCGCTGGTGGAGCAGGCACACGGCGCCCGTCCCGGGGTATCGGGCGGCGAGCTCATCGAAATCGGGCCATGCGAATCCCGGCTTTGCGATGGCGGAGGTGGCGTACAGCGCGATGCCGGTGAGCGCGGCAAGCAGCGCAGGCGCGATGGCAAGCAGGACGAAGCGTTCCGGCAGCGCGGGGGGCCGCTCCGGACTCACGCGGGCACGGAGTCCGTTCATGCGCGCAATGTGGCACCAAGCCCGAGCGGGGTCAAATTCTCGTTGGCAGGAGTCGGGCGACCAGGGAGAGCGGGAGCCCGACGACATTGAAGTAGCAACCCGCAAGGTCCTGAATCCACGGGCCGGCGGCGTCCTGGATGCCGTAGGCGCCCGCCTTGTCGAGCGGCGCGCCCGAGGCGGCATAGGCCGCCATGGCGCCCGCGGGCCAGCGTCCGAAGGTCACCCGGGTCGCTGCAAAGCCGGTGCGCTCGTCCTCACCCGGGATGAGAACCGCGACGCCGGTGACCACCTCGTGGCTGGAGCCTGAGAGCCGGCTCAACATGTAGAGCGCCTCGGCCGCGTCCCTCGGCTTGCCGAGCACGGCGTCGCCCAGGATCACCAGCGTGTCGGCGCCGAGCACGACCCTCTCCGGGCTCCGCTCGGCGACGCGACGCACCTTGGCGAGCGCGAGCAAAATCGCGCGGCGCGATGGCGAGGCGACGTCAGTGTGGAGTGAGGCCTCGTCGAGCGCGGGCTCGTCGACGGTGAACGCGTAGCCGGCGGCGGCAAGCAACTGCGCCCGGCGCGGCGATCCCGAGGCGAGGACGAGCCTCACGCCGCTCCCGCCTCCAGCAGCAGCGTGACCGGGCCGTCGTTCACGAGCGCAACCTGCATGTGCGCGCGGAAGATGCCCTCCTCCACCGGGACGCCCAAGTCTTTGACCCGCTCGACAAAGGCGCGATACAGCGCCTCGGCCTGCTCCGCCCTGGCGGCGGTCACGAAGGAGGGACGATTCCCCTTCTGGGTGTCGCCGTAGAGCGTGAACTGGCTGACGGCGAGCAGGCTACCTTTGACCTCGGGCAGCGCCAGGTTCATCGCGCCCGAGGCGTCCGCGAAGCAGCGCAGCCGGACGACCTTCTCGGCCAGGCGATCGGCCTCGGCCGCAGTATCGGTCAAGGCCACGCCGAGCAGCACGAGCAGCCCCTGTTCGATCGCGCCCACGACGCGGCCCTCGACCTCGACGGTGGCGCGGCTCACGCGCTGGACGAGCGCCCTCACGCGCCGTTGCCGCTCCGGGTGCCGCCGCCGGCTGCGGCGCCCCCGCCGCCTGACTGCTGCTGGCGCTCGACGCGCGCAACGCCCTTCACGCGCTGGATCGCGGACAGCGTCTCCTGGAGCTTGCGCAGGTTCGGCACCTCGACCAGGAAGACGCCGCGCGCCGTGCGGTCCTCGCTCGCCATGCCGGCCGAGCGGATGTTGACCTTGAGCGCGCCGATCACCTTCGTGATGTCCGCCAGGATACCGGGCCGGTCCGAGCCGTAGACGATGAGGCGCACCGGGAAGACCTCGTCGGGACGCGTGTTCCACTCGACCTCGACGCGGCGCTCCGCCGGGACGCGATCGGGAAACGTGTTCGCGCAGTCGGCCTGGTGGACCGAGACGCCGCGGCCCTGGGTCACGATGCCGATCACGGGATCGCCGGGCACGGGTTGGCAGCAGCGCGCGAAGTGGAGCAGCACGTTGTCGAGGCCGTGGAGCCGGACCCCGTGGCCCTTCTGCCGCGTCAGGTTCCGCATCACCTCGGCCGAGGCGTTGCGGAAACGCTCGAGCGGCCCCTCCTTCCCCGGTTCGGGGACGAGACGCCGCAGGAAGGAAGTGAGGGAGAGCGTGCCCTGGCCGAGCTTGGCGTACAGGCTCTCGAGGTCCGGCTGTCCGGCGTTGATCGCCGCCTCGGTCAGCGCGTGCTCGTCCAGGCGCTCGGCCAGGCGCAGCTTCTTGATCTCGCGCTCGAGCATCTCCTTGCCGAGCGCGACCGCATCCTCGCGAAACTGGTCCCTCAGCCAGTGGCGGATCTTGCTGCGCGCCGACGGCGTGCGCACGATCTTGAGCCAGTCGGTGTGCGGCCGCGCCGAGGGCGAGGTGATGACCTCGACCGTGTCGCCATTGCCGAGCATGTGGCGCAGCGGCACGAGCGCGCCGTTGACGCGCGCTCCAACGCAGTGGAAGCCGACCTCGCTGTGGATCATGAACGCAAAGTCGAGCGGCGTCGCGCCCTTGGGCAGGCGCTTGAGCTCGCGCCGCGGCGTGTAGACGAAGACCTCGTCCTGGTAGAGCGCGCTCTGCAGGAACTCCATGTATTCCTCGTCGCTCGCCGTCGACTGCCAGTCGGCGGTCTGGCCGACGAAACCGCCCAGCTTCGCGTCGAGGTCTAAGTCGAGCGCGCCGCCCTTGTAGACGTAATGCGCCGCGACGCCCGACTCGGCGGTTCGGTGCATCTCGCGCGTCCTGATCTGGACCTCGACCATGTCGCCGCCGGGAACCACGACCGTGGTGTGGAGCGACTGGTAGAGGTTGCTCTTGGGCGTCGCGATGTAGTCCTTGAAGCGGTCCTGCACGGGAACCCAGAGGTCATGCACCACGCCGAGCGCCTGGTAGCAGTCGCCCTTGCTCTCGGTCACGATCCGCAGGCCCATCAAGTCGAAAATCTGGTCGAAGGAGCGGTGCGAGGATTTCATCTTCTCGTAGATCGAGTAGAAGTGCTTGGGCCGGCTGGAGAGATCCGCGCGCACGCCGGCCTCCGAGAGGCTGTCGATCAGGGGCTCCTCGAGCCGCTTGAGCGTGGCCTCGCGGTGCTCGCGCCGCAGCGCCACGTGCTCCGCCAGTTCGCGGTAGGCGGGCGGGTCGAGCGTCTTGAGCGCGAGGTCCTCGAACTCGCGCTTGATGCGCGCGATGCCGAGCCGGTGGGCGAGCGGCGCGTAGATGTCCCGGGTCTCGCGCGCGATGCGGGCGGCTTTCTCGGGCGCCAGGTACTCGAGCGTGCGCATGTTGTGCAGCCGGTCGGCCAGCTTGATGAAGATCACGCGCAGGTCGCGCGCCATCGACAGCAGCATCTTGCGGAAGTTCTCTGCCTGCTCGCTGCGCGCCGAGTCGAAGGACAGGCCCGAGATCTTGGTCACCCCGTCGACCAGCTGGGCGACTTCCTCTCCGTAGCGGGTCTTGACGTCGGAGAGCGTGACCTGAGTGTCCTCGACCGTGTCGTGCATCAGCGCGGCGCAGGCGATCGCCGTGTCGAGGTGGGAGTCCAGCAGCTCGACCAGGATGTGGACCGTGGCCACCGGGTGGGACAGGTAGGGCACACCCGACATGCGAAGCTGGTCGCCGTGGGCCGCGCGCGAGTAGTCGAACGCCTCGGCCACGCGCCCCAGATCGACCTTGGGCGAGCGCAGCCGCAACACTTCGAGCAGCTCGGACTTGAGCGTGACGATCGTGGCCTCGGGAGCCGTGCTCATGTCGAAGGACCCCCAAGGCTCGTGGCGGGAGTTGACGGGACGGAGCCGGCCGTAAGCCGAGTTCTGTCGGTTTGCACCGTGGCGACCATTTCTCTGGAGACGCGTTGCCGCGCCCCTCGAGCGACCGTACCCGGGAGTCGAGCGCGGCGGGCCGCCGCATCCTCCCCTATTCGGTCTTGCTCCGGGTGGGGTTTACCCTGCCCTCTTCGTCACCGAAGAGGCGGTGCGCTCTTACCGCACCGTTTCACCCTTGCCGCGGGACACGAGTGCCCCGGTAGGCGGTTTGTTTTCTGTGGCACTTTCCGTGGGATCGCTCCCCCTGGCCGTTAGCCAGCACCCTGCCCTGCGGAGCTCGGACTTTCCTCGGCGGGTTGCCCCGCCGCGGTCGCCTGTCCGACTCCATCCACGTCATCCCCCGCGCGCGTCGAGCGCCTTGTTGGCTTCGAGATCCGCGCGCGTGTTGTGCTCGCGCCGCACATGCGCAATGCCGAAGCTCTCGAATTGCCGAGACAGCCGCTGCGCCTCCTCGCACAACGGCTTGAGCCCCGCGTTCTTGACGCGGTAAACGCCGGTCATCTGGCGGACCACGAGCTCCGAGTCCATGCGGACCTCGAGGGACTTCACGCCGTGCTCGAGTGCGCAGTGAAGTCCAGCGATCAGTGCCTGGTACTCGGCCACGTTGTTCGTGGCCGCCCCCAGCCTGCGGCCCGCGGCCGCCCGGGGCTTGCCGTCCGGGTCGTCGAGCACGAAACCGTAGGCGGCGGGACCGGGATTGCCGCGCGACGCCCCATCGGCGAACAACAGCCAGGGGGAGGCGGCCTGCGCTCGGGTTCCACCGGGATCCATCGCCGAAGAATAGCATGGCTCCGCGCGCGGCCGGAAACGAGGCGACGCCGGCGCATTTTGAACCGAGCCCCCCGGGGCGGCGGCCTGAGCGCGCGTCCCGCTGCGTGCAGAACGCCATGCGGCGCCAGGTTCCCGCGGGCGGGTCCCTTCATTTCGGCCGCAATCCACGCAATCGAAGGAAGGCAGCCCCGGAATCGCGCGCTGGCATGAGGGTTGCTCAAACCTGGAGCGTACCGGGCGTCCACCCCCTTTCGAAGTCGCCATGGATGGCGGCGGCCCGGCGGTCCCAGGGACGGTGTTCCGATGCCACGCACAGCAGGAGACCCTCCCATGCGGATCCACACGCGCTCGCTCGGCGACGTCGACGCGACGCCCGAGTCGTTCCTCACGTTCCCCGACGGGCTCGTCGGCTACGAAGGCCAGCACGAGTTCGCGCTCGTTTCCCCCGCCCACTACGCGCCGTTCCAGTGGCTGCTCTCGTTCAGCGATCCCGAACTCGCGCTCCCGGTGCTCGAGGCGCGGCGGGTCGTCCCGGAGTACGCGCCGACGTTCTCGAACGGCGACCGCCATGCGCTGGGCGCGGTCGAGAGCGATGCGCTCGAGGTCTACCTGGTGGCGGGTACGGATCCCGCGAAGGGCGGCCTGACGGTGAACCTTCGCGCCCCCATCGTGGTCCACAAGGCAACGCGGCTCGCGCGCCAGGTGGTGCTCTCGGACGGGCGTTACGCAATCGATCACGCGGTCGGGCAGAAGCACTCGGAGACGACCCAGAAGGCAGCCTGATCCCGGCTCACGATGCAGGAAAGCCCACGTGTACGGCACCGCGGGTCATGGCGGCGCGGGGAGGAACCCATGCTGGTGCTGGGACGTCGGACCGGCGAGAACATCCGCATCGGCGACGACATCAAGGTCATCGTGCTCGAGGTGCGCGGCGGGCAGATCAAGCTCGGCATCGAGGCGCCGCTGCACATCCAGGTGCATCGCGAAGAGATCTACGAGCGCATCCAGCGCCAGAACGACCGGGCGGCGGCGACCGCCCCGGCCGATCTTGAGGCTGCGGCGCGATTGCTGAGGGCGAACGGGAGCTGATGGACACCAGGCCGGACATGAAGAGGGCGCCGCCTTTGATTTCACCGGCGGCGCCCTTCTTCGTTCTCGAGGCGGGTCGCTACAGCTTCGAGGCTTCCTCGCCCGGCGGATGGATCAGGAGCCGCCCGCAATCCGGGCACTCCACGACCGCCAGCCCGCGGCGGATCTGGATCGCAGCCTGCAGCGGCATGCGCGCGCCGCAGCCCGCGCACGAGTCTCCGGAAAGAGCGGCAATCGCGTGGCCTTTCCTGGCGATCAGGATTCTCTCGTAGCGCGCGCGCAGGACCGGGGGCAGCGTCGACAGGGCCTCGTCGCGCTGGGACACCAGGGCGGCTTCCTCGGCCTTGGTCGCGTTTTCTTCGGAAGTGATCTGGGAGCGCTCGGTCTTGGCGCCCTTCTCAGCTTCGGCTAACGTCGCCTTGACGCGCGCAAGCTCGGCTGCGACCGCCGCCTCCTGTTCCATCTTCTCGAGCGCCAGGGTTTCGAGCTCGGAACGCTTCTTCTGGGAGTTCGTGATCTCGTTCAGCAGCGCGGCGTATTCCTCATTCTTCTTCACCTGCGTGAGCTGGATCTGGAACTTGCGCTCCTGCTCGACCAGACCCTCCGCCGTCTTCTCGGCCTCGCGCTTGGCGAGCGCGGCCGCCTTGCCGCGTTCCTCCGCCGCCGCCACGGCCGCCTTGGCGCCCACCAGCGAGGCATCGACGCGGGCCCGTCGCGCGGGGAACACGGACAGCCGGTCGCGCACGCCCAGGAGGGCGCGGTCGAGCGACTGGGCTCGCCACAGGGATTCGAGTTCAGGCGTCAAGTCGGGTCCGATCGCAAGAAGGTCTTGGTGGGCGGTACAGGGCTCGAACCTGTGACCTTCGGCTTGTGATACCGACGCTCTACCAGCTGAGCTAACCGCCCGAGGGGAA
Source organism: Candidatus Eiseniibacteriota bacterium (assembly GCA_046595725.1). Taxonomy (GTDB): domain Bacteria; phylum Eisenbacteria; class RBG-16-71-46; order RBG-16-71-46; family DASYSL01; genus JANPEF01. The sequence continues at coordinate 2,660 of JBKJOC010000132.1, read as the reverse complement.
TCGCGACGACAAGGGGTGGGCCCACGTGGACTCGAACCACGGACCGTCCAGTTATGAGCCGGCTGCTCTAACCAACTGAGCTATGGGCCCGCGGTGCAGTGGCGCCAAAACCTTGAACTATTGTTTGTACCATGAGATGCGGGGCCGGTCAAGAGACCGGCCCCTTCTCTGGCGCTACAACAGCTCGGTATAGGCCTTCAGTCGGCGCGACCGCGTCGGGTGGCGGAGCTTGCGCAACGCCTTGGCCTCGATCTGGCGGATGCGCTCGCGCGTCACGTTGAAGAATGCTCCCACCTCCTCGAGGGTGCGGGGATTCGCGTCGTCGGTCAGGCCGAAACGCAGCCGGATCACCTTGGCCTCGCGCGGCGTGAGCGTCTTGAGGACCTCGTTGACCTCGTCGCGCAGCATCGCGCTCGCCGCCGAGTGTGCCGGCGAAACCACGCTCGTGTCCTCGATGAAGTCACCCAGGTTCGAGTCGTCGTCCTCGCCGATCGGGCGGTCGAGCGAGATCGGCTCCTGCGCCGCCTTCAAGATCGCCTTGATCTTGTCGACCGGCAGCTCGAGCCGGACCGCGATCTCCTCGGGACTCGGCTCCCTGCCCAGTTCCTGCACCAGGCGCCGCGAGACGCGCACCACCTTGTTGATGTGCTCGATCATGTGGACCGGCACGCGGATGGTGCGCGCCTGGTCCGCGATCGCGCGCGTGATGGCCTGGCGGATCCACCAGGTGGCGTAGGTGGAGAATTTGTAACCCTTGGTGTAGTCGAACTTGTCGACCGCGCGCATCAGGCCCGAGTTGCCTTCCTGGATCAGGTCCAAGAACTCGAGTCCGCGGTTGGTGTAGCGCTTGGCGATCGAGATCACGAGCCGCACGTTGGCCTCGATCATCTCCTTCTTCGCCTGGCCCGCGTTGAGCTCGCCGGTCTCGATCTGGTGCACCAGGTCGAGCAGCGACTCGCGTGAGAGCTTGGCCTCGTCCTCGAGCTTCTTGATGCGGCGCCGGACGCCCTTGACCTCGTTGAGGAACGCCGTGATCTCGTCCGGCTTGAAGCCCGACTCCTTGCGCGCCACCGTCGCGTGCTTGCCGCCCTGCTTGATCTTGCGCGCGAAGCCGTTCATCTCGTCGACGCTGTGGCCGACGCGCTTCTCGAGCCGCGCGATGTCGGCGTCATCGACGCGCATGCGCTCGCCCAGCGCCTTGATCGGGACGGTCAGCTTCTCGACCATCTTCTGGTTGAGCGAGAGCTTGTTCATCTCCTCGGTCAGGAGCCCCTGGACTTTGCCATGGTTCGCGTTCCAGGTGGCGCGAGTGCGCTCGGACATGCGCGACTTCCCGCGCAGCACGAGGCGGGTGACCTTCTGCTGCAGCTCGATCACGCGCAGGATGATCTTGAGCGCCTTTGCGCGCTCCTTCTTGAGGATGGCCTCGCTCGCGGCGCTGTCCTCGATCTTGATGAAGTCCTCGACCTTGAGCTTGCCCGCCTTGAGCTCGTTCGAAAGCTTGCGGATTTCCTTGAGCGTCAGATCGGCGCGGAAGAGTGCGGCGATGACCTGGCGCTCGCCCTCCTCGATGCGCTTGGCGATCGCGACCTCGCCCTCGCGCGTCAGGAGGGGGACCTTGCCCATCTCGCGCAGGTACATGCGCACCGGGTCGTCGTAGCGCACCGGCTGCTGGGGGGCGACCGCCTTCGAGGGCTGCGTCGTGGCCTGGGCCTTCTTGGCGTCGGCGACCTTCTTGGCCTTGACCTGTTTCTCCTGCGCTTCGCTGTCGTCGCGATAGACCGGGAGGCTGAGGTCGGTCAGCATCACGAAAACGTCTTCCATCACATCACTCGTGTGCTCGTCGAAGTCGTCGCCGAGGGTCTTGTCGATCTGCTCCTCGGTGACGAAGCCCTGTTTCTGGGCGAGGGTCTTGACCTCGGCCAGGATCGTCTTGCGGGTGCGCATCGGCCGCCCGCCCTTGACCGGCTTCGCGAGCACGGCAGTCGCGACACCCTTGAGGGCGGCGGTCGCCTTCGCCACGGCCGCGGCCTTGCCGACCCCCGCCGCGGGCGCGCCCTTGACCTGTGCGGTGGCCTTTGCGGCCTTGACCGGGGCGACCACCGCCTTGACCGGAGCGACCGGCTTGACCGGCGCCTTGACCGGCTTGGCGGACTTCGCGACTTTCGCCGTCTTGCTCGAGGGACCCGCCTTCGTGGCCGTGGCCGCCTTCGTTCCCTTCGCCGTCATGCCCTCTCCTTTCGCCGCGCCTCCGACGCCCCAAGTGCGCGCAAGGCCGCAGCCGTTTCCTGCATGCGATTCTGAAGTCCGTGCAGCCGCGCGGCCGCGTCCTCGTCCGAAGACGCCTGCCGCAACTCGTCCAGCAATCCCCGGCGCTCATCCTCGAGTGCGCGGCGGGTGAAACGCGTGATGCCGTCCTTGAGCGCGGCCTGCGGCGCCCCTTCGGTGGTGTAGCCCGTCGCGCTCGCGAGCAGGCCGGACAGGAGCGCGCGCACTTCGGGCGCGAGCTCCGGATCCGCCAGGACCGCGTTCGGATCGCGCGCGGGCGGCCCGAGGAGGAGTTCGAGCAGCGCGCGGCATGCCGGATCGCGAAACCATCCCGGCGCGACCTTTTCTTCCGCCTCCCCGAGCAGCGCCGGGTGCGCCACCAGCACCTCGAG
>JBKJOC010000100.1:0-3791 GCA_046595725.1 Candidatus Eiseniibacteriota bacterium | reverse complement strand
TCGACCTCTCGGACCTGCGCACGACCCAGGACGCGCTGCGCGCGCGCGAGGCCGAGCTACGGCAATTCCAGAAGATGGAGGCGATCGGCCGGCTTGCCGGCGGCGTGGCGCACGACTTCAATAACCTGCTGACCGTCATCCGCGGCTACATGGACCTCGTGCTCGCCCGCCTGCCGGAGAACGAGCCGGTGCGCGAGGACGCGCTGCAGGTGGCGCTCGCCGCCGACCGCGCCGCCGAGCTGACCGGGCAGCTGCTGGCGTTCAGCCGCAGCAAGCCGATCAAGGGCTTGCTCATCGACCTGAACCAGGTCGTGACCGAATTCGTTCCGATGCTGCGCCGCACGCTGGGCGAAAATATCGAGATCAAGGTCGACCTCGCCGACGGCCTGGGCGCCGTGCGCGCCGATGCGGGGCAGCTCGGCCAGGTGCTGCTGAACCTGGCGCTCAACGCACGCGACGCGATGCCCTCGGGCGGCGTGCTCACGCTTTCGACCGACCAGGCGGAACTCGACGCCGGCCACCCCGGGACCCACGTGCCGCTACCGCCGGGCCCCTACGTCCGGCTCTCGGTCGCGGACACGGGCATGGGCATGGACGAGGAGACGCGGGCCCGCGTGTTCGAGCCCTTCTTCACGACCAAGGGCCCCGGCCACGGCACGGGGCTCGGGCTCTCGACCGCGTACGGCATCATCCGCCAGCACGACGGCGCGATCTGGCTCTACAGCGAGCCCGGCCACGGCACGACCGTGCGTCTCTACCTGCCGCGCCTGCACGGCTCCTCCAGCGTTCCCGCGGCACCGCCCGCTGTGAGGTCGCGGGCGGAGGGTGGCGAGACGATCCTCCTGGTCGAGGACGAGGCCGCCGTGCGCCACGTCGCCCACCGCCTGCTCGAGTCGCGCGGTTATCACGTGATCGAGGCGGAGGGCGGCGATGCGGCGCTCGCGCTGGTGCGCGGCAACCCGACCAGGATCGACCTCCTGGTCACCGACGTCATCATGCCGGGCATGAACGGGCGCGAGGTTGCCGAGGCCGTACGCGCGCTCCGGCCCGGCCTGCGCGTCCTGTTCGTGTCGGGGCATTCGGGAGAAGTCTTGAATCGCATGGGCGGTCTCGGCGTCGGCGCCCACTTCCTGAGCAAGCCGTTTTCGACCGCCGACCTGTCGGAGGCCGTGCGGCGCGCCATTGATGGCCCGCCGGGCCCGCCCGGCGCCTGACCAAAAGCGGAGGACGTCCATGGAATTCCCAGCCGAGCCATTCCGCATCAAGGTGGTCGAGATGCTCCGCCCCACGACGCGCGAGGAGCGCGCGCGCTGGCTCGAGGCCGCCGGCAACAACCTGTTCAAGGTGCCCGCGGAGTCGATCTACGTCGACCTCCTGACGGACAGCGGGACCTCGGCGATGAGCGATCGCCAGTGGGCTGCGCTCATGGTGGGGGACGAGTCGTACGCGGGCAGCCGCAGCTTCTACCGCTTCGAGTCCGTGGTGCGCGACCTCTTCGGCTACCGCTACGTGATCCCCACCCACCAGGGTCGCATGGCGGAGAACCTGCTGTTCAACGCCATCGTCGTGCCGGGCGACGTCGTCCCCAACAACATCCACTTCGACACCACGCGCGCCAATGCCGAGCAGGCCGGCGCGAAGGCGCTCGACCTGGTCGTGCCCGAAGGTCTCGACCCGTCGCACCTGGGCCGCTTCAAGGGCAACATGGACGTGGCGCGGCTCGACCGCGTCCTCGCCGAGCACAAGGGCCGCGTGCCGGTCGTCATGCTGACGATCACGAACAACTCGGGCGGGGGACAGCCGGTGTCGATGGCGAACGCGCGCGCGACGGCGGAAGTCTGCCGGCGTCACGGCGTGCCGCTTTTCTTCGACGCCTGCCGCTTCGCCGAGAACTGCTGGTTCATCCAGCAGCGCGAGGACGGCTTCGCCAACCTCCCGGTCAAGGAAATCGCGCAGCAGCTGTTCGCGCTCGGGGATGGCTGCACGATGAGCGCGAAGAAGGACGGGCTGGTCAACATCGGCGGCTTCGTCGCGATGAACAACGCGGACTGGGCCGAGAAGATCACCCACCGCCTGATCCTGGTCGAGGGCTTCTCGACCTACGGCGGCCTCGCCGGGCGCGACCTCGAGGCGATCGCGCAGGGGTTGACCGAGGTGCTCGACGAGCACTACCTGGCGTTCCGCATCGGGCAGGTGCGCCGCCTCGCCGAGACCCTGCTCGCCGCCGGCGTGCCGATCATCCAGCCGCCGGGCGGCCACGCGGTCTACCTCGACGCGCGGGCCATGGCGCCCCACATCCCGCCCGCGGCATTTCCGGGCCAGGCGATTGCGGTCGCGCTCTATCGCGACTTCGGGATTCGCGGGGTCGAGATCGGGAGCCTCATGTTCGGCTCCGAGGACCCGGCGACCGGTGAGACCACCGCACCGCCGCTCGAGCTGGTGCGCCTCGCGATCCCGCGCCGCGTCTACACCGAGGCGCAACTCGATTACGTGGCAAGGAGCGTGATCGAGGTGCACCAGAACGCGGCCGGGCTCCGGGGCCTAAGGATCACCCACGGGGCTCCGTTCCTGCGCCATTTCACGGCCGAGCTCGCGGAGCTCCCCGCCGTTGTCCCCGCGGTGCCCGCGATCCCCTGACGCCGCCACCCCGGCTGGGGTATCCTTGGGGACGATCCCGTTCCGCTTCGTCAACTCGCACTCGCACCCGGGGGCCCTGATGACCCATGCACTTCGCCTCGGCCCGCCTCGGGCCGCGGTCCTCTTCCTGCTCGCCCTCCTCTCGGGTTGCGGCTCGCCCATGGACGCGCCCACAGCCTCCTCGAGCCTCTCCGTGATCTCCAATGCCGCCGGCACCCCGCGGATCGAGCGCGTGCGCGGCCAGAAGGCGCATCCCTATTTCCCGATCGTGCCCGGCGCCTTCAGCGACTATCGCGTCACGCTGATCGGGGAGGCGCCCCGCTACCTGCGCGTGACGACGGGCGCGCCGGAGCTGTTCTTCGGTCGGATGGCGACGCCGCTCATCTACAGCGCGATCCCGGGGCTGACACCCGACACGGTGTTCGTCGGATTGAGGCAGTACTTCTCGATCTCGCCGCTCGGGGACCTCTGGTTCCACGGCGCGTCGAACGGCGGCGTGATGGCGCACAGCGAGCCGCCGGTGCGCCAGCTTCTGGCCGCTCCCAATCCGGGAGAGGCGTGGAGCGACACCGTGTTGTTCGAGAGCTTCCTGCCGGGGATGGTGCTGTTCGTGCGGGACAGCTACCGCTACGAGTGGACGCTTTCCGAGACCGCGCGCCTCGTGCTCCCAGGCGGGACCTTCCGCGCCGTGAGGGCGCGCTCCCTGGTCTACGATGGCCCGCCCCTGCCGGACGCCCCCGCCTTGCTTGCGGGCTCGGTCAACGGGACCGCCGGCGTGCTCGAGCGCCTTGGTGTCCAGATGAAGCCGGGACCCATCGAGATCTTCAAGGGGTTCTGGTTCGCGCGCCACGTGGGGATCGTCGCCCGCGATTGGCCGTTCGGTGAGGGACCGGAGAATGCGAACGTGCGCACGGTCGAGCTGATGGGGCGCGGCACGGGCCCGGTGCCGCTGCCGCCCCTGCCCCCGGGAACCGGCTAGGGGGCGGCTGTGAGCGGGCCGGCGTCGGTGATCGCGGACGGGTCCTCGGCCAGGCCGAGGATTCGTCCCGGATGATTCGCCAGGTCCATTCCCATCCGCGCCTCTTCCGAGAGCCACGCCGATTCGTAGTGACCGGGCTCGCCGGCCAGCGTCACGAACATCGCCCCCAGGAACA
>JBKJOC010000248.1:0-3090 GCA_046595725.1 Candidatus Eiseniibacteriota bacterium | reverse complement strand
CATGGGCGGCAGTCTAACCGTTCCCCGGCGATGCGCCTTGGGCTAAAGTCCCACGGCACGCCGGTCTCTCGGCCGGGCCGTCACGACTTCCACGGAGGGTCCCATGGGCGCGTTTTTCCGCCAGTTGTTCGCTACCATTCTCGGGCTGATCATCGTTCTCGTCTGCGGCATCTTCCTGCTCGCCGCGATCGGCTCGTCCAAGAAGCCCGTGATCCCCGCCAATGCGACGCTCGTCTTAACGATGCCCGCTTCGCTCGGCGAGTACCCACCGACCCGCGGCAAGCCCTTCGGCGACCGGCCCATGACCCTGCACGACATGAGGATGGGCCTCAAGAAAGCCGCTCTCGACAAGCGCATCGAGCGGGTCGTGATCCAGATGGGCTTCGGCGAGGCCGGCTGGGCCAGCCTCGAGGAGCTGCGCCAGCAGATCGCGGCCACGCGCAAGGCGGGCAAACCGGTCTATGCCTACTGCGAGTGGCTGACGTTCAAGAACGAGTATCTCGCCGCCGCCTGCGACTCGATCTGGCTGCCGCCGGGCGCGTACGTCGCGATCACGGGCATCAATGCCGAGCGCGAATTCCACAAGGGGCTGCTCGACAAGCTCGGCATCAAGATGCGCGTCCACAAGATCGAGAAGTACAAGGCCGCGGGCGAGACCGATATCAACACCGCGATGTCGCCCGAGGCGCGCGAGAACGCGCAGTGGATCCTCGACGAGACGGTCAAGACCGTGGTTCCCGCCCTCCTCGCCGACCGCAAGAAGGACCAGGCGTGGTGGGACGGCGTGCTGGCGCGCCCGGTCATGCGCGCCCACGAGGCGGTGGAGCTCGGCCTTGCCGACCGCACCCTTTACTGGAACGACCTCAAGGAGCGCTGGGGCGGCGAGGACGAGTCCGATTCCAAGAGCCGGCTCGTGTCCGGCTCGAAGTATGCGGAGGTGGTGCCGGCGTCGGTCGGCCTGCGCGGCAAGATCAAGATCGCGGTCATCCACGCGCAGGGCGCGATCGCCGGCGCCAAGTCGGGCGAGAACCCGATCCTGGGCGGCGCGACCATGGGCCATGACAACGTGGTGAGGGACCTGCGCAAGGTTGGCGCCGACAAGTCGATCGACGCGGTCGTCTTCCGGGTCGACAGCCCGGGCGGCGAGACCTTCGCCAGCGACATCATCCGCCAGCAGGTCGAGCGCCTGGCGCAGAAGAAGAAGGTCGTAGTCTCGATGGGCGACGTCGCGGGCTCGGGTGGTTACATGATCGCCTACTGCGCGCCCACGATCGTCGCCAACGCGACCACGCGCACCGGCTCGATCGGCTCGATCTTCCAGCTACCGAACGCGGAAGGCCTGTTCGGCAAGCTCGGCATCACGCACGACCGCGTGACCTACGGTCCGAACGCGACCATGATCTCGCTGGTCTCGCCGTGGACCGCCGAGCAGGAATCGATCTTGATCAGGACGCACTGGGCTGGCTACAACGAGTGGGTCGCCGACATTGCGCAGCACCGCCACATGTCGTTCGAGCAGGTCGACGGCCTCGGCCGGGGCCGCGTCTGGACGGGCAGGCAGGCGGCGGCCAACGGGCTCATCGACACCGTCGGCACGCTCGACGACGCGATTCGGATCGCGGCCCGCCTCGCCGGCGTCGCCGACAGCTCGCGCGTGAGCGAGATCCACTACCCGAAGACCCAGAGCTTCTTCGAGGCGCTGTCCGCGGGTGACTTCCAGCTCGTACGCTCGATCCTCGCGGCGACGCTGTTCAGGGACGCCACCGAGCCGATGCGCAATGCCTACGAATCGACGCGCGCGTGGATCGAGGCGCCGGAGCTGGCGATCGATCCCGAGGCCGGTCGATGACGCTCCTGATCAGGAATGGCGAGGTCGTCACCGCGTCGGATCGCTTCGTCGCCGACGTGTTCGTCGACGGCGAGGTCGTGGCCGCGATCGGCAAGGACCTGGCGTACAAGGCCGATCGCACGATCGACGCGACCGGCCTGCTCGTGCTGCCGGGCGGCGTCGACGTCCATACCCACATGGACCTGCCGTTCGGCGGCACCAACGCCTCCGACGACTTCGAAACCGGCACGGTGGCCGCCGCGTACGGCGGGACGACGACAATCATCGACTTCGCAGTCCAGGGGATGGGCGAGCCGTTGCAGGTGGCGTTCGAGCAATGGCGGCAGAAGGCCGAGGGCAAGGTCGCGATCGACTACGGGCTCCACATGATCGTGCGCGACATGCCGGAGGTGCAACTCTCCGACATGGACGAGATGATCAAGGAGGGCGTGACCAGCTTCAAGCTGTTCATGGCCTACCCGGGCGTCTTCCAGGTCGACGACGCGACCATCTTCCGCGCGCTCAGGAAGACCGGCGACAATGGGGGCTTCATCTGCATGCATGCCGAGAACGGCGGCGTGATCGACGAATTGGTCAAGCAGGCGCTCAAGGACGGGAAGAAGGCGCCGAAGTATCATGCACTCACGCGCCCCGCCGAGGCGGAGGGCGAGGCCACCGGCCGCGCGATCGCGCTCTCGGAGATGGCGGGCGTGCCGATCTACATCGTCCACCTCTCGGCCGCGCAGGCGCTCGCCAAGGTCCGCGAGGCGCGAGACAAGGGCCTGCCCGCGTACGCGGAGACCTGCCCGCAGTACCTCTTCCTGTCCTACGACAACTACGAGGAGCCCGGCTTCGAGGGCGCCAAGTACGTGATGTCGCCGCCACTGCGTCCCAAGTGGCACCAGGACGAGCTGTGGAAGGGTCTCGCGGCCGACGACCTCAACGTGGTGTCGACCGACCACTGCCCATTCTGCATGAAGGAAGGTTACGCCGGCATGCCGCGGCAGAAGGAACTGGGGATCGACGACTTCTCGAAGATCCCCAACGGGGCGCCGGGGGTCGAGACGCGACTCATGCTGCTCTACGACGGCGGGGTGCGGCAGAAGCGGATCACGCTCAACCGCTTCGTCCAGCTGGTGTCGACTGCGCCGGCGAAGCTGTTCGGGCTCTATCCCAGGAAGGGCACGGTCGCCGTGGGCTCGGATGCGGACCTCGTCCTGTTCGATCCCGAGGCCTCGACCACGCTCTCCTACAAGACGCTC
>JBKJOC010000152.1:0-4355 GCA_046595725.1 Candidatus Eiseniibacteriota bacterium | reverse complement strand
GTTCGCGCCCCGCGGCAATTTCGCCCAGCCCTGCCGCACCAGCAGGAACGACAGCCCCAGGATCCCGACCGGCTTGCCGACGAACAGCCCCAGCCCGACACCCAGGGCCACCGGGTGCCCGAGCGACGCCAACGACATTCCGGAGAGTGCGACGCCGGCGTTGGCGAACGCGAACAGCGGCATGACGAGCCACGTGACCCAGGGCTTGAGCGCGTGCTCCATCTTCTTGAGCGGCGAGGCGCCGTGCCGGACACGCAGCGGGATCGTCCATCCCAGGAGGACGCCGGCGATTGTCGCGTGGACGCCCGAGGCGTGCACGAACCACCACAAAAACGGGGCTGCGGCCAGCGCGAGCCACAGGCGCATCCAACCCAGCCGGGCGCAGACTGCCAGGCCGAGCACGATCGCCCCCGCCGTCACAAGGGCGGCCAGGTCGAGCTGGCGGGTGTAGAACAGTGCAATCACGAGCACCGCGCCCAGGTCGTCGGCGATCGCGAGCGCCGCCAGGAACACGGTGATCCCGCGCGGCACGCGAGGGCCCAGCAGCGCCAGCACCCCGAGTGAGAAGGCGATGTCGGTCGCCATCGGAATGCCCCAGCCGCGGGCGCCCGGGGCGCCATGGTTGAACGCCACATAGATGAGCGCGGGCGCGATCATGCCGCCGAGCGCCCCCGCGATGGGCAGCGCGGCGTGGCGCGGGTCCTTAAGCTCGCCCGATTGGAACTCGCGCTTGATCTCGAGGCCGACCAGCAGGAAGAACACCCCCATCAGCACGTCGTTGATCCAGTGGAGCACCGACATGCCGAGCGCCAGGGGACGCTCGAGCAACGCGAAATAAGCCGCCGACCAAGGCGAGTTCGCCCACGCCATGGCGAGCGCGGCGCACCCGATCAGGAGCACGCCGCCGAGCGCGTCGCCCTGGAACCACCGCTTCACGCGAACACCCGCGGGGCGCGGCGCAGGATCCACGCTGTCGCGAGCAGCGTGGCGAGGGTGCCGACCAGGAGCGCGACCTGCAAAGCCCCGCTCGAGCCCGCGCCGATGTCCCATCCCAGCACGAGCGTCAGCACCGAGACGGTGTTGTTGACCACGTGCGCCACGATTGCCGGCCACGTGCTGTCCGCCGCCCAGGCCGCGACGCCCACGAACAACCCGAACGCGAACGCGAACAGGCTGTGATGCCAGTCCCAGTGGGCGAGTCCGAACAGGAACGAGGCCAGCAGGATCCCGGCCAGCGGGCCCCAGCGCGCGACCAGGCGGCGCTGCAGGTAGCCGCGGAAGAACAGCTCTTCGCACGTGGCGGAGAGCGCGCCCACGATCAGGACCGAGGCCGCAAGCGTGGGGCCGCGCGCGCCGGCCAGCAGCTTGAGCACGCCCTCGAGCGTGTCGCCACGGCCGAAGCCCGAGAGCTCGAAGGCCCCGTCGACCGCCTGGTTGAGCCCGAGCGCGCCGAGGGGGACGATCCACCAGCCGAGCGCTCCCAGGCGCGAGCGATCGAGCCCGAGGCGCTGCGAAAGGGGCTGGGGCGAGAGCAGCCCCGCCGCTATCGCGAGCACCCCGGTCCACGCGCCCGCGATCGAGGCGGCGAAGAGGAATCCCGGCAGCGTGCCGTAGTAGGCGTCGAGCTGCTCCTGCGCCTGCATGAGTCCCCCGGCGAGGAGCGCGCGGCTCGACAGCAGAAAATAGCCCTGGAGCAGGAACGGCCCCAGCGCGAGCGTTCCGGCAACCAGGGCCACGATCGCCGCGCACAGCGTCCAGATCCGCGGGGGGGCAGCGTTCAGCTCCGTGGGGCCTCCGCACTCAAGCTCTTGCAGGGTGGTCGGTTGCCGCGCGCCTGGGTGACGCGCCGCAAGGCAGTGCTAGGATAGCCTCACTACTCTAGGGAGCGCACCGGGGTTTCCTGAGAACGCACCGCCACAGGAGGGTTTGCACCCATGGACACCGCCGGTCCGATCGGCTCGCAGGCGGGGACGCGATCCCTCGCCGTGCAGATCCTCGAGGATGGATTCTTCTGCGGCGTCATCGGCGCCGCAGTGGTCGCACTCTGGTACCTGATCCTCGATACCATCGCCGGGCGGCCACTCTTCACGCCCTCGCTCCTGGGATCGCTGCTGTTCCAGAAGAACGCCGCGCTGGGCAACATCACGGTCCAGCCCTCGATCGTCGCCTGGTACTCCGCCGTCCATGCCTTCACGTTCCTGGTCGTGGGCATGGTCGCCGCCTGGCTGGCCGCGCAGTTCGAGCGCTTCCCCACCGTCGGCATCGCGATGCTGTTCCTGTTCGTGATCTTCGAGACCGCGTTCTTCATTTTTGCGCTCGCAGTCGGCAAGAGCATCCTCGGAACGCTCGGCCTGTGGACGATCGCGGTCGCGAACCTGCTGGCCTCGCTTGCGATGGCCGCCTACCTGTGGTGGAAGCATCCCTCGGCCGTGCGCAACATGCAGCGTATCTGGACGGCGCAGGAATAGCTTCCTAGGCGATCCCGAGCTCCCGCTGCAGGTCCCTGCGCGCCAGTTCGATCTGCGCGCGCACCCGCGCCGTGAGCCCGGGCACGTCGGCCGAGGTCAGGCCGGTCGTCGGCACCGGATCGAGGATGCGGATCACCGCCTTCGAGCTTCCGAACCTGAGCGATCCCGGCGGCAACGCGTTGCGCGTCCCCGCCAGCGCGACGGGCTGGATGGGCACCTGCATGCCGACTGCGAGCCGGAACGCGCCTTCGAGGAACGGCAGCATCTCCGTCGTGCGCGAGCGCGTCCCCTCCGGGAAGATGATCACTGAGACGCCCTTTTCGAGCTTCCTCCGGCATTCGATCAGCGCCTTGACGCCGCTCCTCCGGTCGCCGCGCACGACGCCGATGTCCCCCGCCATTTTCATGCCCCAGCCCATGATCGGGGTGTCGTAGATCGAGTCCTTGGCGAGGTACTTGAGGTCCCAGGGCAGGAGCGTCGAGAGGAAGATGTCGGCCTCGGATTCGTGGTTCGAGACCACGACGCTGGGCTCGTGAAACGGCTGGTCGGTGGCGCGCTCGAGGCGGAACGACCAGTAGGGGTTGATCCACGCGACGGCGGTGCCGATGTTGCGGAACAGGCGCCCGACGATCCGCTGGCCGGGATCGAACGGGCGCGTTACGAGCCACAGAATGCCCAGCAACGGCAGGGCGAGCGTGAGCATGAGGGCGATGATCGCCCAGACCAGTGCCGACACGACGGTTCCGATCACGGACCGCCATCCTACCGATCGCCCTACTCTTCGGCCAGCATCTCCTTGCGCGTGCGCCAGGCGTTCTCGGCGAGGTCGAGCGCGACCTCGAGGTTCGCCAGCGCGGCGCCACCCTCGAACTCGATGTCCGGGCTGAGCACCCAGCCCTCGACCTCCGCTGCCAGTCCCTGGACGGAGCCCGCGACGGCGATATCGGCGCGATAGAGCAGCTCGAGCCGGCGCTCGTCGACGCGCGCGGGCTCGAAGAATCCCGGGTACCCATAGGCCGCGTGGAGCACCTCCTCGACCAGGCGGTCGAAACGCTTGGCGACCTGGCCGAGCCGGCCCAGCCCCGGTGGCAGGCCCTCGAACGGCAGGGTACGCACCGCGCGATGGAGTTCCTGCGAGGAGTCCCGCAGGCAGCGTGCAATCTGCGTGCGCAGGCGCTTGTCTTCCTCCCTGCGGTCTTCCTTCGCGGAATAACCCCGATACCCCGGCACCAGCCGGGCGACGGACTCGAGCGCGCGCGGCAGCGAGCGCGGAAAATTCCGGATCTTGAGTTCGGTGGTCATGAGGCCTCCCCGGGCGCACGGGCCGCCCCTGCGGGACGGGCGGCGATGGCGCCGTTCATGGGAGGTATCGGAGCTCGCAACGAACCCCTGAAGTCAAAGCGAGCAAAAGAAATCGGCGGCCTCGCAAGGTCGCCGATCGCGCTGCAGGATCCATGGTGCGTGCCGGTTGCAACGCCCTCAGGTGGTGGCGGCTCCGCAGTGGGTCGTAAGCGCGTCCTTGACCATGCCCGCCACGGTCTCGGCAGTCCGGCCTTCGATCTGGTGCCGCGCGATGAACGCGACCGGCTTGCCTTCCTTGAGCAACGTGATCGACGGCGACGAGGGCGGGAATTCGGTGAAGTACTCGCGCGCGCGGGCGGTCGCCTCGCGGTCCTGCCCCGCGAACACCGTGACCAGCTGGTCCGGGCGGATGTCGGTCGCTTCGAGGGCCTGCGCCATGCCGGGCCGCGCCATGCCGGCCGCGCAGCCGCAGACCGAGTTGACGAACACGAGCGTCGCACCCTCCCTGGCCGCGAGCGAAGCGTCGACCTCGGCCGGGGTGGTGAGTTCCTTGAAGCCGAGATCGGTCAGTTCGGTCCGCATCGG
>JBKJOC010000129.1:0-12845 GCA_046595725.1 Candidatus Eiseniibacteriota bacterium | reverse complement strand
TCATGGGCAAGGAGCACCGGAAGATCGGCGACATCCTGGTGGCCGCGGGACTGGTCTCCCCCGCGCAGCTCGCCGAGGCGCTCGACGTGCAGAAGAAGACCGGCACCCTGCTGGGCGAGGTGCTGGTCTCCGAGGGACTCGTGAGCGAACTCGCCATCTGCGAGGCGCTGCATTCGCAGCTCGGGCTGCCGGTCGTGAACCTCGAAGACGTCGACGTCGACATCCGCGTGCTCGGCCTGATCCGCGAGGACCTGGCGAAGAAGTACCACGCCCTGCCGCTCAGGCTCGAAGGCCAGGTGCCCGGCCGCACGACCGAACTGCTGGTCGCGATGTCCGACCCGCTCAACAGCGAAGCCACCGACGACCTGCGCTTTCACTCCGGCTACTTCATCAAGCCCGTGCTCGCCCCCGCATCCGAGATCGCCGAGGCGATCACGCGCTACTACCACCTCGATGCCTCGATGGGCGAGGTGCTCGAGACCATCGTCTCCGCGGACGAGGAGATCGCGGTCACGCACATCAACGAACAGGACATGCCGGAGGCGATCGACGAACTCATCAAGGAGTCGTCGGGCCGCCCGATCGTTCGCCTGGTCAACTGGATCCTGACCAAGGCCGTCAACGAGCGCGCATCGGACATCCACCTCGAGCCGCAGGACAAGGACATCATCGTGCGCTACCGCGTCGATGGCCTGCTGCGCGAGGTGGAGCGCCTGCCGAAGTGGGCGACCGGTCCCGTGGTGTCGCGCATCAAGGTGCTCTCGAACCTCGACATCGCCGAGAAGCGAGCGCCCCAGGACGGCCGTTTCAAGGTCGAGATCGCCCAGCGCCCGATCGAGCTCCGCGTCTCGACGCTGCCGACGACCTATGGCGAAAAGGTCGTGATCCGGATCGTCGACCAGTACCGAAACCCGGCCGACATCGGCACGCTCGGGCTCCAGGCCTCGGACCTGGCGACCGTCCAGAAGCTGATCTCGCGTCCGCAGGGCATCGTCCTCGTGACCGGCCCCACGGGCTCGGGCAAGTCGACGACGCTCTATTCGTTCCTGCGCTACATCCAGGACGAGACCAAGAACCTGGTCACGGTCGAGGATCCCGTCGAGTACCAGCTCGCCGGCATCAACCAGGTGCACGTCGACGAGAAGGCGAAGAAGACGTTCGCCGGCTCGCTGCGCGCGATCCTGCGCCAGGACCCGGACGTGATCATGATCGGCGAGATCCGCGACCAGGAAACGGCGCAGATCGCGTTCCGTGCCTCGATCACGGGCCACATGGTGCTCTCGACCGTCCACACCAACGACGCGCCGTCGGCGATCACGCGCCTGGTGGACATCGGGCTCCAGCCCTTCATGGTGGCGTCCGCGCTCCAGTGCGTCATGTCGATGCGCCTCGTGCGCACGATCTGCCCCAAGTGCAAGACCGCCAAGGAAATGATGCCCGAGGAGCTCCGAAACCTGGGCCTCACCGTCACGGGCGAGGAACCGATCGTCGTCTACTACGGCACCGGCTGCTCGCACTGCCACCAGTCCGGCTATTACGGCCGGACGGGGCTGTTCGAGGTGCTGGAGGTCAACGACACGATCCGCGAGTTGATCAACCAGGGCGCACCGGACTCGACCATCCGCATCGCGGCGGTCGACCTGGGCATGCGCACGCTGCCGGAGGACGGCATCGAGAAGGTGCTGACCGGGGTCACGACGCTCGAGGAAGTCAACCGCGTGGTCTACCTCGCCGAGGAGAATCGCCGGCTGTGCCCGTTCTGTACCTGCGTGCTCGCCGGCGAGTTTGACTACTGCCCCACGTGCGGGCACTTCGTCGGCGACAGTTGCGTGCAGTGCCACCGGAAGCTGAACAACCACTGGGGATTTTGCCCGTTCTGCGGCACGACCAATCGTGCGCACAAGGACCCGGGCCGTCCCGCCTCCATCGACCCGCGAACGCACGGCGCCCCGGCGCTCGCCGCGCAGGCGCTGGCGGCCGCAAACACGGCGGCCAACGCCGCGCCTTCCGGCAGCGCGAGCACGTTCACCGAGCGCCTGCTCGGCGGCGAGAATCCGCTGGGCGATCGGCACGTGCCGGGCCCCGTCGTGAGCACGAACCGATCCCCCACCATGCCCGGCGCGCCGGGAAGCTCGCGCGCGAGCCGCGGCGGGGCCGACCTGGGCGACACCAGCGTCCGCTAGCGCGGACTTGCAACCGGGACTCCTTAAAGCTACGTTTCCGCTCAACGGCGGGGTCGGTCCGATGCCGGCCCCGCCATCGAGTTTTCCATGGAGACGGAATGGCCAAGGAGACCTACGCCGCCCGCTGCGGCGCCAACGAACTGATCACGCCGCGCGTCTACGAGGCCCTCCTCGAGCTCGTCGACCCGCCGCGCTTCGCCTACAAGGCGGGCCAGTTCATTACAGTGCCGGTGGCCGACGAGACGCTGCGCTCCTACTCGATCTGCTCCCCGCCCGACGACCCCGGATCGCTCAAGGTCGCGGTCGACATCCAGCCCGGCGGACCCGGATCGCGCTACTTCGCAAGCCTCAAGCCCGGCGACCCGATCAAGTTCCAGGGACCCTACGGCGCGTTCGTCGTGCGCGAGGATTCGCTGCCCCACCTGCTCTTCATCGGCACGGGCACGGGGATCGCGCCGCTGCGCGCGATGATCCTCGACCTCGAGGCGAAGGGCCAGGGCAGCCGCAAGATGACGCTCTTCTTCGGCGTGCGCTACTGCGACGACCTCATGTACCACGACGAGTTCCTCGCCTTGTCCGAGAAGTATCCCCAGACCTTCTGCTACTACCCCACGCTGTCGAAGCCCGAGGGTTCGGACTGGCCGGGCCACAGCGGCCGGGTGACCACGATCCTGCCCAAGCTCCTGACCTCGATCGAGGGCATGACGGCCTACATGTGCGGATCGAAGGAGATGCTCAAGGAGGTGACCGAAATCCTGGTCGGCATCGGGATGGACAAGAAGCAGATCAAGCGCGAGCAGTTCTGGTAGGCGGCGGCGAGATGGACGGCGGGAATGACCAAGAGGGGTGCGCCCGCGAGGACGCACCCCTCTTCTTGAATTGGTGGAGCTGAGGGGGATCGAACCCCTGACCCCAAGACTGCCAGCCTTGTGCTCTCCCAGCTGAGCTACAGCCCCACGTCGGCCGGACAATACCCGCGCTCGCCGGACACCGTCAAGGACATGCCGGCCAGGACGCTTGAGGATTCGCGCTCGCGCAACTAGACTGCGCTCATCGCCCGAGTGGTGAAATTGGCAGACGCGCCGGACTCAAAATCCGGTGGGGCTCAAACCCCGTGCCGGTTCGACCCCGGCCTCGGGCACCACCTCTCCTTTATGTCCAACGCACGCCAGGGAGTTTCCATGCCCTCGACCGACGCGCAGCCCGCCGCCTGGATCGCCAGCAGCAACCAGCACGCGCAGGTCGTCCTCGACCAGCTCGCGCGCTTCCAGCCTGAGATCGGCAGCCTCTTCGGCGTGCCCGGCTCGGACGATCGCGTCGTCGATCTCGGGCCCGACATCGACCAGCGGCAGCTCGCGGCTTCGCAAGCGTTGCTCGCCGATCTCGAGCAGAGGCGAACGGGCGAGCAAGACCTCGACGTGCGCCAGGATCTCGAGATCATGCTCGACCTGACGCGCCGCGACATCGAGCGCAGCACGCTGACGACGCAACTGCTCCTGCCCTACGGCAACGTGCCCGAGACCATCTTCCGCGGCATGCACAGCCTGCTGATCGTCCAGAACCCGCCCGAGCGCCAGCGCCTGGCGCTGACGCGCCTGCGCCGCTACGCCGGTCTCGAGCCGGGATCATCGCCCGTGCTCGAGGACGCGGCCGCGCGCTGGCGGGAGCGGGCCGGCGACGCCGCGCTGCTCGGCCCCGCGCGCGCCGAGGTCGAGAAGCATCTCGCCGACCAGGCCGCGCTCATCGGCGGCATCGCGCCGCTCTTCGACGCGGCCGGCATCGCGGACTTCAAGGAGACGCTGGCCGCGCTCGAGCCGCAGCTCATCGCCTACGAGGCGTTCGTGCGCCGCGAGGTGCTGGCGCGAGCGCGCAACGACTTCCGGCAGCCGGGCGAGCTCTACCGCGTGGGCCTCAAGGACGTCGGCATCGACATGCCGCTCGAGGACCTGGTGAGCCGCGCGCAGGTCGCGTTCAAGGAGATCCAGAACGAGATGCAGGCGATCGCGCCGCTGGTCGCGCGCGACAAGGGCTTCACCGGGACCGACTACCGCGACGTCCTGCGCGCGCTCAAGGAGACGCAGCTGACGGGGGACGCGATCCTCCCCCACTACCTGGGGCGCATGAAGGACCTCGAGGCGATCATCAGGCGCGAACGGATCGTCTCGCTGCCGGCGCGCGAGGCGCAGGTCCGCCTCGCGAGCGCGGGCGAGACCGCGGCCCAGCCGGCGCCGCACATGCAGCCGCCCAGGCTGATCGGCAACACGGGGGAGCGCGGCACGTTCGTGCTGCCGCTCCAGATGACGGCCTCGCCCGGGCAGAAGGCGCTCGCCTATGACGACTTCACGTTCGAGGCCGCGTCATGGACGCTGACCGCGCACGAGGGCCGGCCGGGACACGAGCTGCAGTTCGCCGCGATCGTCGAACAGGGCGTTTCGATCGCGCGCGCGCTGTTCGCCTTCAACAGCGTCAACGTCGAGGGTTGGGCGCTCTACATGGAGGCCGAGTCGAAGCCCTACGAGCCGCTCGACGGCCAGCTCGCCGCGCTCCAACACCGGCTCCTGCGGGCCGCGCGCGCATTCCTCGATCCCGGAGTCCAGGCCGGGACGATCACGCCCGAGGAGGCGACGCACGTGCTCACGCAGGAGGTCGTCGTCTCCGAGGCGATGGCGCGCCAGGAGACGGAGCGCTACATGTTCCGGGCACCCGGCCAGGCGACGTCCTACTTCCTCGGCTACCAGCGCCTGATGGAGCTGCGCACCGAGGTCGAGCGCGCACTCGGCGCGCGCTTCGACCGCCTGCGCTACCACGACTTCCTGCTCTCCCAGGGACTCTTGCCGCCCGCACTCCTCAAGCGCGCGGTCTTCGAGGTGTTCGTCCCGCGCGAGCGCTTGGCCTGGCCGCATCCGCCGGATCACGCCCCGGGGTACCGGGCCGGCCAAATCGCGATCCGCAAACCGGTTGCCCCCATCATGAGATTTTAGAGAGCACAAATTACACTGCGTCTGCTAATCTGAATCGGCCGTACCTCTGGCGGGAGGTGGATGCCAATCCGGGTCTCCACCCTCTTCACCCCCTTGCGAGGTCCCCCGTGGCCGCCTTCAAGTTCTCGCTCCCCGGTCTCGCGCTCGGTTCGCGCCGCGCGCCGGAATTCTGGCGGGTTCCCCGAGGTTCCGCTCCGGCGCCCCGCCTGGAGGCGCTGCCTCCGATCCTGGCGCTTGAGGGCGAGCCCGATCCCAGCCTCCGCCACGTCATCGACCAACTGGCCGAGCGCCTGGGCGCTGCGGTGTGCTCGATTGACGGGCCGGCGTCCCTGGCAAACGACCCGGACCTCGATGCCGTGGTGGCGGTCGTCCTGACGCGCCCGCGCAGCCCGCTCGAGCTTCGGAACACGGTCCGGAACGCACGCCTGTTGCTCGGCGGCCGGCCGATCGTGCTGCTCGCGCCCCAGCCCCTGACGACCTCGTTCGGCGGCATCATGCCCATCGATCCCTCGCTCATCGCCCCTCCGATCACCGTCGAGCGCCTCCTCTTCGCGCTCGATCTTGCACCTGCAACGCGCGCCTGAAGCTCTCGCTCCGGCAGTAAATTTGCCCCTCGGCCATTTTTTGCTTCATCTCACCGGCCCTAATTCACGATGATCCACTCCTGCCACGCTTACGGGCGACTGCGCCCCTCCACCCGCAGGAGAACCGAGTGAACGAGATCCGATCCTGGACGATTCGTGACGCGGCCGAGACCTACAACGTCAATGCATGGGGCGCCGGCTATTTTCGCATCAATCAGGCCGGTAACATCCAGGTGACTCCCGATGGCAATGGCGGACCCGCGGTCGACCTCTTCGAACTCGTCCAGGACCTCAAGGCGCGCGGCCTCGGCCTGCCCCTGCTGATCCGTTTCTCGGACATTCTCCACAGCCGGGTCAAGATGATCTGCGAGTGCTTCGGCACCGCCATCAAGGAGTACGGCTTCCAGGGAGCGTACAAGGGCGTCTTCCCGATCAAGGTCAACCAGCAGCATCACGTGGTGGAGGAACTGGTCCGTTTCGGCCAGCCCTATAACCTCGGCCTCGAGGCCGGCTCCAAGCCGGAACTCCTGGTGGCGCTCGCCCTGCAGGACAATCCCAACGCGCTGCTCGTGCTCAACGGCTACAAGGACGTCGAGTACATCGAGACTGCGCTGCTCGCGCAGCGGCTGGGCCGCTACCCGATCATCGTGATCGATCGCTTCCGCGAGCTCGAGCTCGTGATCTCGGCCGCCGAGCGCCTCGGGATCCGGCCGCACATCGGCGTTCGGGTCAAGCTCAACGCCAAGGGCGCCGGAAAGTGGAGCGAGTCGACCGGCGACCGCTCGAAGTTCGGCCTCACCGCGACCGAGCTGATCCAGTTGATCGAGCGCCTCAAGACTGCCGGCATGCTCGACTGCCTCGAGCTCGTGCACTTCCACATCGGGTCGCAGATCTCCGCCATCCGCGCGATCAAGGACTCCATGCGCGAGGCGATGCGCTTCTATGTCGAGCTCGCGGCGCAGGGCGCCGGCCTCAAGTTCATCGACGTCGGCGGAGGGCTCGGAGTCGACTACGACGGCTCGCAGACCAACTGGTCGTCGTCGACCAATTACTCGGTGCAGGAGTACGCCAACGACGTGGTGGGCGCGGTGGTCGACGCCTGCAACGAGCGCGGCCTGCCGCACCCGGACATCGTCTCCGAGTCGGGACGCGCACTGGTGGCGCACCACTCGGTGCTGGTGTTCAACGTCCTCGACGTCAACGAGGTGCTCGGCGGGACCATGGCGCCGCCGCCGATCGACCCGGGCGAGCACGCGATCATCAAGAGCCTGGCGGAGACCTGGCGCTCGATCACTCAGAAGAACTTCCAGGAGTCGTACCACGACGCGCTCCAGCTCAAGGACGAGGCGACCAGCCTGTTCAACCTCGGCTACCTCGACCTGAGGCAGCGCGCGTGCGTCGAGCAACTGTTCTGGGGCTCGTGCGAGGCGATCCTGCGAGTCATCCGTGAGCTCGACTACGTGCCGGACGAGCTCGAGGGCCTCCAGAAGGGGCTCGCCGACACCTACTTCGGCAACTTCTCGGTGTTCCAGTCGGCGCCCGACCACTGGGCGGTCAAGCAGCTCTTCCCGGTCGTGCCGCTGCATCGCCTCAACGAGAAGCCGACCCGGCGCGGCGTGTTCGTCGACCTGACGTGCGACTCCGACGGCAAGATGGATCGCTTCATCGACCTGAGGGACGTCAAGTCCTCGCTCGAACTCCACCCCTACGACGGCAAGGAGTACCTGATGGGCGTGTTCATGGTCGGCGCCTACCAGGAGATCCTGGGGGACCTGCACAACCTGTTCGGCGACACCAACGCGATCCACGTGCGCGTCGAGAACGACGGCTACCGCATCGACCACGTGGTCGAAGGCGACTCCGTCACCGAGGTGCTCGGCTACGTCCAGTATGACCGCGCCGACCTCGTGCGCCGCGTGAGGCGCGCCTCGGAAGAAGCATTGCGCGCCCGCGCGATCACCTTCGAGGAATCGGCGCTGCTGCTGCGCCGCTTCGAGGAGGGCCTCTCGGGCTACACTTACCTGGAGGAGGAGCCGCCCGGATCCAAGGCGGTTCCCTCCACTGGCGCGACCGGAACCCCCGCCGCGGAACCTTTGCCGAGCCGCACGCCTTGAGGACCGCGAAGACCGCCGCTCCCGTCCTGGCGCCACTGCCCCCCGCCCTCGCCGCCGAGGTCGAGGCCGCTCTGACCTCCCTCGCCGCCGCGAAGCCGTTGACGAACGACAAGCTCGAGGCGCTCGCCGACCGCCTCTTCCAGGCCGAGGCCTGGGGCGCGCTCCACGGCCTCGCCGCCCGCGCCCTCGCGCGCGCGCACGAGGATGCCGAGGGCGGCGACGACGATGCCGTCGACAAGGTTCCGGCCAAGCTGCCGCGCTTCCTGGTGCGCGCGGCGGACGCGCTGGGCGATCCCGACGCGCTGTTCGAGGCCCTCGCCACCGCGCATGGCGCGCTGCCGAAGGATCCGACGCTCGCGGTGCGCTACGCCAACGTGCTCGAGGACCGCGGCGAGCATGAAGAAGCGCTGGCCGTCACGTCGAACGCGCTCGATACGCTGCTCAAGTCGAACGACCACTCGGCGCTCGACGAGATCCTGATCAAGCTGCTCGAGGCCGGCGAGCCTGAGCGCCTGGCGGTCGCGCTACCGACGATCGCCGCGCTCGCGCGCCGCGGCGAGTTCGCGCGCGTCCAGCCGTTCCTCGACCTGGCGCAGAAGGCACTGACCCACGCCTCTGCGCGCGAGGTCGCATGGCGCGAGCTCTCGCGCGTGGCGAAGGAACTCGGTCCCCAGGCCGAGGGCCTGCGCGCACCGCTCAACCGCATCGCCGCCTCGCGCCTGGGCGAGAATGCCGATCGCCTGGTCGAGGCCGCGGGCCTCAAGCCCGGCGGAGCGCCGCTCGCCGAGGCGGTCGCCCGCTTCGACGACCTCGCGCTGCGCGCACCGGGCACGTACCACGAGCACGGCTCGTGGGGCGTCGGCCGCGTCACCGCGCTCGAGACCAACGCCGTCACCATCGACTTCACGAAGCGTGCCGGCCAGAAGATGACGCTCGCGGCCGCCAAGAGCGCCCTCACTCCCCTCCTCTCCGACGACCCGCGCGTGCTGGCGGCGTGGCAGCCGGCCGAGCTCGAGCGCCTGCGCAAGGAGGACCCGGTCACGATCGTGGCCGCGCTCCTGCGCTCTCTCAAGCGCGAGGCCACCGCGACCGAGATCAAGAAGCTCCTGATCTCATGGGGTGCGGTGCCGAGCGCGGGCTGGACGTCGTTCTGGAATTCAGCCAAGAAGAAGCTGGTGGACGACCCGCGCATTGACGCCTCCCACGCCTTCGAGCAGCGCTACGCGCTCGGGCGCGACGGGCAGGGCGTACGCCTGCCGGGCTTCCCGCGGCACGAGCCGCCGCGCAAGGCTTTTGCGCTCATCCGCCGCCTGCTCGGTCAGCATCCCAACGCCAAGAGCGTGCTCGCCCGCACCTGGACGGAGGGCCTCTTGCGCTGGGTGGACCAGGAGCGCCTGGACGATGCCGAGCGCGTCGCCGCCCTCGCCTGGGCCTCGGAGCTGGCGCCCGATCCAGCCGAGCTCGAGGGCCGGGGCGTCGCCCTGCTGGCGGATGCCTTCACGCGCGACTTCGACTTCGCCAGCCTGACCGGGACGATGGAGCAGCGGAAGGCGCTTTACTGGTCGCTCGCCGGCCCCTCGTGGGAGGAAGCTGCGCGCTCGGCCCTGTCGTCGCGCCTGGGCGACCTGCGCGAGGCCGCATTCGCCGCGATCGAGGAGCGCCACGGCGCCGACGGTACGACATTCTGGCAGGAATTGTGGCTCGACGCGCCGAGCTGGCCGAACGCCACCGTCGCTTCGCTCGAGCATGCCGAGCCGTCGAAGAAGCCGGTCGCCTCGCTCGCCGCCGCCGATCCGTGGTACGGCGTACGCGGTCTCATGAACCTGCTCGAGACCACGCCCGAGGAGCCGCTGGCTTCCCGTGTGACGTCGCTGCTGGACGAGAACGGCTGGCTCGCCGAGGCCTGTCGCAAGCGTCCCGCGAGCGAGGGCCTCGAGACGCTGATCACGCGCCGCTGCCTGACGTGGAAGACCACAGAGCGCTTCCTCGAGCCGATCGTCGAGTTCGCGCGCACGACCGGGCTCAAGGGGCTCGTCACCCGCGTGGCCGAAGCACGCCATGCGCGCGCGAAGACCCGGGCGGGCTCGAAGAACGACGCGGCGGCGCAGGCCTACACCGGCAAGAACTACGTCTCGCGACGCAACTACGAGCGCACCAAGGGTGAGCTCGAGGCGCTCGAGGCCGCGCTCAAGACCACGATTCCGCAGGCCATCCAGAAGGCACGCGAGTTGGGCGACCTGAAGGAGAATGCCGAATACCATTCAGCGAAGCTCAAGCAGTCGCAGGCCGAGGTGCGCGTGGGCCAGCTCGCGGACCGACTGCGCGAGGTCACGCTGATCGACGACCTGGCGCCCGAGCCCGGCATCGCCGGCCCCGGCACCGAAGTGCTGATCGAGCTCGCCGGGGGCGGCACGCAGAAGGTCTGGATCCTGGGCGAGGGTGACGGCGACTTCGGCCCCGAGGTCGTGAGCTACCGCGCCGCGGTGGGCAAGGCGCTGCTCGGCCACAAGGAAGGCGAACTTGTCCAGTGGTCCGCGGACGGTCGCGAAGTGATTGGAACCGTCCGGTCGGTCCACGCCCGCTTGCCGACCTGATCCCCGTGCCATGATTCTCTCGGGGGACATCGGCGGCACCAAGGCGGAGCTGGCGCTGTTCGAGCGCAACCATGGTTTCCTGCGCGAAGTCCGCTCCGAGCGCGTCCCCACCGAAGGACACAAGAGCCTCGAGGAACTCCTCGCGTGGTTCCTCGCGCGCGCGCCCGCATTGCCACCGATCTCGAGCGCGGCATTCGGCATCGCGGGCCCGGTCTTCGAGAACCGGGTCAAGGGCACGAACCTCCCCTGGACAGTCGACGCCGAACACGTCGCGCACGCCATCGGTGTGCCGCGCGTCGCGCTGATCAACGACCTCGAGGCCACGACGCTCGGGCTCGAGGCGCTCGAGCCCAAGGATCTCATCACGCTGCAGGAAGGCGTCCCCGATCCGCACGGCTCGATCGCGGTCATCGCCGCGGGCACTGGCCTGGGCGAATCGTTCGCCATCCCCGAGCAGGGGCGCTTCCTCGCGCGCGCCTCCGAGGGTGGACACGCTGACTTCGCCCCCAACACGCCCGACGAGGTCGACCTCCTGCTCTACCTGCGTTCGCGTTTCAGCGGCCACGTCTCCTGGGAACGTGTGATCTCGGGCCCCGGCCTGAGCAACGTCTACGAGTTCCTGCGCGACACTGGACGCTTCGCCGAGCCGGCGTGGCTGCTCGAGGCGCGCGCGCAGGGCGACCCCAACAAGGCGATCTCACAGGCCGACGGCAAGGCCGAGATCGCAACCCGGGCGCTCGACTTCTTCTGCTCGGTCTACGGCGCCGAGGCCGGCAATCTCGCGCTGCGCTACATGGCCACCGGCGGCGTGTACGTCGCCGGCGGCATCGCGCCCAAGCTGCGCGAGCGCCTCGCGGACGGCCGCTTCCTGGCCGCGTTCCGGGCCAAGGGCCGCCTGTCACCGCTCCTGCGCGACATCCCCGTCAAGCTCGTGCTCAACGAACGCACCGCTCTCCTCGGCGCCGCCCTCCTGGCGACGCGCCAGGCTGCGCCCGTGTCCTGACCGAAAGGATTTCGCGATGAGCGCCATCGACGCTTCTCCCGCCGTGACCACACTTGCCGTCAACACGCTCAAGATGCTCGCCGTCGACGCCGTCGAGGCCGCGCAGTCCGGCCACCCGGGCTCGCCCATGGGACAAGCCGACGTCGCGTACGTCCTGTGGACGAAGTTCCTGCGACACTGGCCCGCCGATCCGCTGTGGCCCGGGCGCGACCGCTTCGTGCTCTCGGCGGGGCACGGCTCGATGCTGCTCTACGGCCTGCTCCACTTGACCGGCTACGACCTGCCGCTCGAGGAACTCAAGCGCTTTCGCCAGTGGGGCTCGAAGACGCCGGGACACCCGGAGGTCGGGCACACGGTCGGCGTCGAGACCACGACCGGCCCGCTCGGCCAGGGCGTCGGCAATGCGGTTGGCCTGGCGATCGCGAGCCTGATGGCGGCCGCGCGCTACAACACGCCGGGGCACGCCCTCGTGAAGGGCCGCGTGTTCGGCATCTGCTCGGACGGCGACCTGATGGAGGGCGTCGCTTCCGAGGCAGCCTCGATCGCGGGACACCTGGGCCTCGGCAACCTTGCGCTCATCTACGACGACAACCACATCACGATCGAGGGTGACACCGCGCTCGCCTTCAGCGAGGACGTGGCGGCGCGCTTCGCCGCTTACGGCTGGCATGTCCAGCGTGTCGACGGCCACGACCACGCCGTGATCGAGGCCGCGCTCGACGCCGCGATCGCCGAGATCGCGCGGCCCTCGCTCATCCTGGCACGCACGCACATCGCGCACGGCGCTCCCCACGCGCACGACACCGCGGAGGCGCACGGCGCGCCGCTCGGCGCCCTAGAGGTGAAGGCCACCAAGGAGGCTTTGTCGTGGCCGCTCGAGCCCACGTTTTTCGTGCCCGACGAGGCGGCGGCGCACTGGCGCGCATCGGCGGAGCGACATCGCCCGGACTACGAGGCCTGGCAGAAGACGTTCGCCGCGTGGCGCGCCGCGAACCCCGCGCTGGCGACCGCGTGGGACGACGCGCGGGCCAAGCGGATGCCGGACGATCTTGAAGCGCAGCTGCTGGCTGCGGTCGGCGACACCGTCGACGCGACGCGCGTGCTGGGCTCCAGGGTGTTGCAGGAGGCGGCGAAGCTCGTCCCCTGGCTGGTGGGCGGCTCGGCCGATCTCGATCCCTCAACCAAGACCGCCATCAAGGGCGCGGGCTCGATCGCGCGCGGACAGTTCGGCGGCCGTGTCTTCCACTTCGGCATTCGCGAACACGGCATGGGCTCGATCATGAACGGCCTCGCGCTCAGCGAGTGGTTCACGCCGATGGGCTCGACGTTCCTGATCTTCTCGGATTACATGCGCCCGCCGATGCGCCTCGCCGCCCTGATGGAGCG
>JBKJOC010000283.1:0-4531 GCA_046595725.1 Candidatus Eiseniibacteriota bacterium | reverse complement strand
GCGCTGGAGGTGGCGGATCTCGGTGGCCACCCGTTCGTAATTCGCGGCCAGGTGGGCGAGCGCGGAGACGAGGCGGGCATGGCGATCGCGCGCCACCACCTGGGTCGCGACCGGCTCAGGAGTCAGGCCGAGAGCGCTGAGGCATGCCTCCTCGACCGCGAGCGGGAGGTGCGCCGCCTGCCCGACCGCGCCCGAGAGCTTGCCCACCGCGCACTCCAGGAGCGCAGCCTCAAGCCCGCGCTTGGAGCGGCGGACGGCAGTCGCCCACGTCAGCACCTTGAGGCCGAACGTGATCGGCTCGGCGTGGACCCCATGCGTACGGCCGACCATGACGGTCTTCCGGTGCGCCTGCGCGAGCGCGAGCAGCGAGGCCTCGAGGCGGTCGATGCCGGTCAGGAGCTCGCGGCCGGCGTCCGCCAGCGTGAGCGCGAGCGCGGTGTCCACCAGGTCCGAGGAGGTCATGCCCTGGTGGAGGAAACGCTTCTCCTCGCCCAGGGACGCGGACACATCGGTCAGGAACGCGATGACGTCGTGGTGAAGCGTCGCCTCGAGGGCGTCGATCCGGGCGGCGTCGAAGCGCGCGTGCGCCAGGATGGCAGCCGCCGTGCCGCCCGGCACGAGCCCCGCGGTCTCCTGCGCGCGTGTCGCCGCGACCTCGACGTCGAGCCAGCGCCGGTAGCGCGCATCATCGGACCACAGCGTTGCCATGCCCGGCCGCGAGTAGCGCGGGATCATTGCGATGCGCCCCGGGACGAATCCCGCTGCGCGGCGGCGGCCGCGCTCGGCGGCGACTCCGCCAGCACCAGGCTCGCGGCCTGCCCCTTGCCCTTGCGCTCGAGCGCCAGGCGAACCGTGTCGCCGACGCCCGCGCCGAAGATCGAGCGCTGCGCGTCGTCGGCGGTGTTCACGGGCTCGCCGTTGACGCGGTAGATGATGTCCCCGACCAGGAGGCCCGCCGCTTCCGCGGGACTCTTTCGCTCCACGCGCGAGACCACGAGGCCGCCAGGCTTCTCGATGCCGAGCCGGCTCGCGAGATAAGGCGACACCGGCTGGACCTGGAGCCCCGACCACGCGAGTCGGATCCGCCCGTAGCGGCGCACCTCGGCCAGCAGGCGCTTCGCGGTGTCGATCGGGATCGCGAAGCCCATGCCGAGCGAGCCGCCGCCGCGCGTGAAGATGAAGGTGTTGATGCCGATCACCTCGCCCAGGCCGTTGACCAGCGGGCCGCCGGAGTTGCCCGGGTTGATCGCCGCATCGGTCTGGATCATGTTCTTGTAGATGCCGCCCTCGGCCACGCCACCCTTGATGTCACGCCGGGTCGCGCTCACCACTCCCGCCGTCACCGACGGGCTCGGGTCGTTGAGCAGGAAGCCGAACGGGTTTCCGATCGCGATCGCCCACTCCCCGACGATCAGGCCCTCGGACGTACCGAGCCGGGCGATCGGCACGCGCGCGCCGCCCGTTTCCATCTGGAGAATCGCAAGGTCGTAGACCGGGCTCGAGCCCAGCACCTTCCCCGGGTAGGTGCGGCCGTCGGGTAGGGTGACCTTGATCTCGTCGGCGTTGCGCACCACGTGGTCGTTCGTCAGCACGGTGCCGGCGGCGTCGACGATCACGCCCGAGCCGAGCGAGGGCATCTGCTCCTTGCGCTCGAACTGCGGGTAGAATCGATCGAAGAACTCGTCGGGAAAAAAGGAGTAGAACGGATTGTCGCGCACGAGCTCGGCCTGCTGGACCGAGATCGAGACCACGGCCGGCATCGCGCGCTCCGAGGCCGAGACGATCGCGCTCCGGCGCGAGGTGTCGATTGCGGGAGCGGTTCCGGCGGCCCGCGGCGGCAGCGCGTGGGCGGCGGCAGCGCGCGCGGCCGGCGCGGCGGTCGCGGCCCGCGGCAGCGGGATGAGCAGGGTCAGGATGATCGCGGCAACGGTGTGCTTCACGAGAGACTCCTCCCCCATCCATCCACGTGTTCGCCGATCGGATCGAAGCGTTCCGGGTACAAGACCTTCGTCAGCGTGAGCCCGAGCGGCGGCGAGGTCGGCCCGGCCATCCGGCGGTCCTTCGATGCCAGGATCGCCGGGAGGTCCCCGGCCTGCCTTGCGCCCCGTGTCAGGAGGGTTGCCGTCCCGACCAGGTTCCTCACCATATGGTAAAGAAAGCGGTTGGCGTGCGCCTCGAGCTGGACACCGTGTTCCCAGGGCACGAACGTCAGCCGGGTCACCCGGCAGCGGCCGTGCCGCGGCGGTCGCTTCGTCGGATCGCGCGCGGCGAACGCGGCGAAATCGTGCTCGCCCACGAGGGGCCGGAACGCCTCCGTCAGGAACACGGGATCGAGCCGCATCCATGGCCACCATGCCTGCCGTCCGAGCAACGGCCGCGGCTGGTCGAGCAGCCGGTAGACGTAGCGGCGCTCGACGGCCGAGAAGCGCGCGTGAAACGGCTCCGGCACCACGGCGAGCGAGCGCGCCGCGACGTCGGGCGGCAGGAGCCCGGCCAGCGCCCGGGCGATTCGCCACAACGGCAGGTCGCTCGAGGTACGAAAGCTCGCGACCTGGCCCCAGGCATGGACTCCGGCGTCGGTGCGTCCCGCGACGCCGAGCACGATCCGCTCGCGCAGGATAATCGTCAGCACGTTCTCGAGCGTCGACTGCACCGTGCGCACCGGCGCACCGCCCTGCGACTGCCAGCCGGAAAACGCGGTGCCGTCGTACTCCACCACCAGGCGGATCGTCCGCATCGGCGCGGCGATCAAACGCGCGCCAGCGCGGCGTAGAGCGCAACCGCGCCTCCCAGCCCGACCACCGCCCAGTCGCGCCAGGTGTGCGCGCGTACGATCGCCGGGGTGCGAAGCCCGACGCCCCAGTGACGTGCCGTGAGCACGTAGGCCAGGCGGTCGGCGCGCCTGACTGACGCCATGACGAGCGGCACGGCGATCGCGGGCGCGGCCCACAGTCCCGGGCGCCGGCCGGCGCGCTGGGCGACTGCGCGCGTGAGCCGCTGTCCCTCCTCGGCCGCGAGCGGCCCGAAGCGCAGGGCGACCATCCCGAGCAATCCCAGCGCATCGCCCGAGCGGCCGAACGCGCGGCCGAGCGCGCCCGAGAATGCGTCCGCCGCCGCCGAGGGGGTGGTCGAAGCCACCATCCAGCCGCACGCCAGTGCCGTGATCGCGAGCCGCGCTGCCGTGCGCGCGCCGAGCGCGACGCCGAGCGCCGACGGCGACCAGCGCCACGTCGGAAAGAGCGGGGCTCCGGCCTGCGCGATCGCGTTGATGGCGAAAGCGAAGAGCCCCAGCACCAGCGCGGCCGGAACAAGACGCTTGAGCGCTGCCATACGGCGTGACAACACGAACCCGGCGAGCACCAGGAGTGCCAGCGCGGCCAGGGCCCACGGCGCGCTCACGCATGCGGCCGCGATCGCGAGCGAGCCGGCCCACGCCACGCGCGCGAGGAGCGAGAGCGGGCCAAAGGAAGGCGCCGTCACGGCGCCGCCGGCGCCGGACGGCGAGCCAGTGTCTCGGCGATCTGCACGGCGTTGAGCGCCGCGCCCTTCCTCAAGTTGTCGCAGGCGATGAACAGCGCCAGCCCACGGTCGCTCGAGAGGTCGCGCCGGATCCGGCCGACCAGCGCGTCGTCGAGCCCGGCGGCCTCGAGCGGCGTCGGGTAGGCGCCCTGCGCCGGATCGTCCACGACCCGCACGCCCGGGGCGTGGGCGAGGGCGGCGCGCGCTTCCGCGGGGTCGATGGCGCGCGCAAAATCGATGGTGACCGATTCCGAATGCGCGAAACGCACCGGCACGCGCACGGTCGTGGCGGCGAGCTTGAGCTCCGGCAGGCCGAGGATCTTGCGCGACTCCCAGAGCAGCTTCATCTCCTCGCGGCTGTAGCCGTTTTCGAGGAAGTCGTCGACCTGCGGAAGCACGTTGAAGGCGATCGGCCGCGGGTAGATCCTCGCCACGGCGGGACGCCTCTCCACATCCGCCTGAACCTGCTCCTCGAGTTCGTTCAGCGCTTCGAGGCCGGTGCCCGAGACCGACTGGTAGGTCGACACCACGACGCGCTCGATGGCGGAGAGCTTCATCAGGGGGGCCAGCACGAGCACGAGCTGGATGGTCGAGCAGTTCGGGTTCGCCACCAGGCCGCGCGCCTGGGCGAGCGCGTGCGCGTTGACCTCGGGGACGACCAGCGGGACGTCGTCGTCGTAACGGAAGGCGTTCGAATTGTCGATCACGGTGGCGCCGGCCCGGCGCGCGACGTCGGCCCACGCGCGGCTGGCGTCCGCGCCCGCGGCGAAGAGCGCATAGTCGATGTTCTCGAACGACCGCGGGGTGACTTCGGCGGTCTCGATCGACTGGCCGTGGAAATGGACGGGCTTGCCGGCCGAGCGGACGGTCGCGAGCGGACGCAACTCGGAGACCGGGAACTTGCGGCGCTCGAGCACGCGAACCATCTCGCTTCCGACGGCGCCGGTGGCTCCGAGGATCGCGACCTTGAGGCTCAACGAGTTCTCCTGCGTTTCCGGGCGTGGGTGGACGA
>JBKJOC010000091.1:0-4277 GCA_046595725.1 Candidatus Eiseniibacteriota bacterium | reverse complement strand
CCGGAAACGCGCACCCGGTGCTGCTCCACCAGCTTCTCGACAACTTCGGGCTCGGCGAGCGTGGTCACGTCGCCGAGCCCGTCGTATTCCGAGGCCGCGATCTTGCGCAGGATGCGGCGCATGATCTTCCCGCTGCGCGTCTTGGGCAGCCCGGGCGCGACGTGAATGACGTCGGGCGCGGCGAACGAGCCGATCGCCTGGCGCACCTGCTCCTTGAGCGTGCCCTCGATCGCCCCGAGCGCAGCCGCGCCGCCCTCGGCGGTCTCGCGCGCGGCCTCGCTGTTGAGCACGACATAGGCGTAGATGCCCGTGCCCTTGATGTCATGCGGGAAGCCGACGACCGCGGCCTCGGCGACGGCCTGGTGCGCGACCAGCGCGCTCTCGACTTCGGCGGTGCCCAGCCGGTGCCCGGAAACGTTGAGCACGTCGTCGATCCGGCCCGTGATCCAGTAGTAGCCGTCCTCGTCGCGGCGGCAGCCGTCGCCCGTGAAGTAGAGCCCCTTGTACTGCGAGTAGTAGGTCTGGATGAAGCGCTCGTGGTCGCCCCACACGCTGCGTGCCTGGCCGGGCCACGCGGCGCCCAGGCAGAGCGCGCCCGAGACACCGTTGCCCTCGAGGACCGTGCCCTCCGTGTCGACCACCACCGGCTTGACCCCGAAAAATGGCAGGGTCGCGGAGCCAGGCTTGGTCGGCGTGGCGCCCGGCAGGGGCGAGATCATGATGCCGCCGGTCTCCGTCTGCCACCAGGTGTCGACCACGGCGCAGCGGCCCTCCCCCACCACGTCGTGATACCAGCGCCAGATCTCGGGATTGATCGGCTCGCCCACCGAGCCGAGGATACGTAGCGACTTGCGCGAGGCGCGCTTCACCGGGGCGTCCCCCGCTTGCGCGATCGCGCGCAGGGCGGTGGGGGCGGTGTAGAAGATGTTGATCCCGAGATCGTCGACCATCTGCCAGTAGCGGCCGTGGTCGGGATAGGTCGGCGTGGACTCGAACAACACGGTCGTCGCGCCGTTCGCCAGCGGCCCGTAGACGATGTAGGTGTGCCCCGTGATCCAGCCGACGTCGGCGGCGCAGCAGTAGATCTCCCCCGGGCGGTAGTCGAACACCAGCTTGTGGGTCATCGCGGCGTAGACGAGATACCCGCCGGTGGTGTGGAGGAGCCCCTTGGGCTTGCCGGTCGAGCCCGAGGTGTAGAGGATGAACAGCGGATCCTCCGCCCCCATCCATGCCACCGTCGAGGTCGAGCGGTGGCGCTTCATCTCGTCCTCGAGCCAGAGATCCCGGCCCTGGCGCATCGGAACCTCGGTGTCGGTGCGGCGCGCAACCAGCACGGTCTCGACGATCGCGAGCCCCTCGATGGCCCGGTCCGCGATCGCCTTGAGCGGCACCGCTCGACCCCCGCGGCGACCCTCGTTCGCGGTGACCAGCACCTTGCAGCCGGCGTCGAGGATGCGGTCGCGCAGCGAGTCCGCGCTGAAGCCGCCGAACACGACCGAGTGCACGGCGCCGATGCGCGCGCAGGCCAGCATGGTGGCCACGGTCTCGGGGATCATCGGCATGTAGATGCAGACGCGATCGCCCTTCCTGACTCCGTGCGCGAGCAGGACGTTGGCGATGCGGCAGACGTCGTGCTTGAGCTCTCTGTAGGTGATGTGGCGATAGCTCCCGGGCTCGTCCGCCGCCCAGATGATCGCGGTCCGGTCCCCCGCCGTCGCGAGGTGGCGATCAATGCAGTTGTAGCTGGCGTTGAGCCGCCCGCCCGAGTACCACGCAAAGTCGATCGCATCGTAGTCCGCCTCGAACACGCGGTTCCAGGGATGGAACCAGTCGATGGCCTTGCCGTGCTCGCCCCAGAACGTCTGGGGGTCGTCGATCGAATGCTGGTACATCGTCCGGTACTCGGTCATCGAGCGCAGGTGCGCGTCTTTCTGGATCTGCGGCTGGACGGGGTAGCGATCGTCACTCACGGCGGTGCCTCCAGGGCGCTCGGGGCCATCGGGATGCGCGCAGTGTAGGGCCCGGCGGCGGGGTCCACAAGTCACGCGGCGCCCTTGCCCGCCCACCCCGCCGGCCCTAGGATGGGGCGCTCGCGCGCACCGGGGTTTCCGTCGGCGACGCGACAAGGAGGCGTCCTGGCATGGCCGGTTTGCTGTTCTTTCTGATCCTCATCGCGGGGCTTGCCGGGGGCGCATCGCTCCTCATGAAGAAGGGCGGCATGCGCGTCCACGACTCGAGCGGACGCACGATCGGCATCGGCCCGTCGCCCGGTGTCGCCCGCATCGTCATCGTCGCGTTTGCCGGACTCCTGATCCTGATCGTCCTCCTGACGACGATCCGGGTGGTGCCGGTCGGGCACGCGCTGGTCATCTTCAACACCGTCACCAAGGAATTCACCGTCGCGCAACAGGGCGTCACGTTCGTGCCGCCGTTCATCGCCGTCACGGCCGACTATGACCTTCGCCGGCTGGAGTACACGATGTCGCGCGCCGCGGGTGAGGGCCGGAAGTCGAACATCGACGACTCGCTCTGGTCGCCCACCCAGGAGGGTCTCCAGGTCGGGATCGACCTCACGGTGTGGCACCACGTCGATCCGACGCGCGTGGCGCAGATCCATCAGAAGATCGGGCCCGACTACGAGGAGAAGATCGTCCGCCCGGCGGTGCGCTCGGTGATCCGGCTCGTGATTTCCGAGTACCCGGTCATGGACGTCTATTCGGCCAAGCGCGCCCAGATCCAGAGCGAGATCAACACCAAGGTGCGGGCCCTGGTCGAAAAGGATGGCTTCATCATCGACGAGGTCGTGCTGCGCGACGTGCGCTTCACCGAGGAATTCACCAAGGCGATCGAGGCCAAGCAGATCGCGCAGCAGTCCGCCGAGCAGATGAAGTACACGCTCGAGAAGGAGCAGAAGGAAGCCGAGCGCAAGGTGATCGAGGCCACCGGGCGGGCGAACTCGATCGAGGTCATCAATCGCGCGCTGGCCCAGAACCCGAACTACATCAAGTATCTGTACGTCGACAAGCTGTCCGACAAGATCAGCGTGATCGTCTCCGACCAGAGCACGATCATGGACTTGAAGGGCATGCTCGGCCGGTGAGCGGCTTCCCGGCGGGATTCCTCTGGGGCGCGGCGACGTCGGCATACCAGATCGAAGGCTCGCCGCTGGCTGATGGAGCGGGCCCGAGCATCTGGCACCGCTTCGCCCACACTCCCGGCCGGATCGCCAACGGCGACACCGGTGACGTGGCGTGTGACCACTACCGGCGCTGGGCCGAGGACGTCGACTGGATGCGCAAGCTCGGGCTCTCGGCGTATCGGCTGAGCGTTTCGTGGTCGCGCGTCCTCCCGGAGGGCAAGGGCGCAGTCAACCGGCGCGGCCTCGACTTCTACGAGCGCCTGGTGGACGACCTGCTCGAGAGCGGCATCTCCCCCATGGTCACGCTCTACCACTGGGACCTGCCGGCCGCGCTGGATGACCTGGGCGGATGGCTCGATCGCGACATCGCCGGGTGGTTCGCGGACTACGCGGAACTCATGTTCCGCGCGCTCGGCGATCGCGTGCCGCAATGGGCGACGATCAACGAGCCCTGGGTCATCGTCGACGGCGGTTACCTCCATGGCGTGCTCGCTCCCGGCCACCAGAGCGCGTTCGAGGCGCCGCGCGCGGCGCACCACGTGCTGCTGGCGCACGGCGCGGCGGTCGAGGCGTTTCGCGCCTCACCCGGCCCGCGCGCGGGCGGGCGCGTGGGGATCGTGATCAACCTCGAGCCCAAGGTTGCGGCCTCCGACTCACCGGCCGATCTTGCGGCGACGCAACGCGCCGACGCGCAGTTCAACCGCCACTATCTCGACGCCCTGTTCCTCAAGCAGTACCCGGAAGAGCTGCCCGAGATCTACGGCGAGGGCTGGCCGCGCTTCTCACCCGACGACTTCGAGCGCATCGCGCAGCCGATCGATTTTCTCGGCGTGAACTATTACTCGCGCGGTCTCACCGTGAACGACGACCTGTGCTGGCCGACACGCGCACGCACCGTGAAGAATCCGGACGCCGCGTACACGGCCCTCGACTGGGAGATCCACCCCGGGGGCCTGACCAGCGTGCTCGCGTGGGTCAGGCAGCGCTACACGCAGTTGCCGCTCTACGTGACCGAGAACGGCGCCGCGTTCGAGGAGCCGGACACCCTGCCCGAGGATGCCACCACGCTCGACGACCCGAAGCGAGTGGCCTACTTCCACGCGCACCTGCGCGCGGTGAAGGATGCGATCGACCAGGG
>JBKJOC010000407.1:0-4389 GCA_046595725.1 Candidatus Eiseniibacteriota bacterium | reverse complement strand
GCTACCGCTGCCCGAAATCGGTCGGAAGCTCGGCGTGGACGCGATCGTCGAAGGCTCGGTGCGGCGCTCGGGCGATCGGGTGCGCATCACGGCGCAGCTCATCCGGGTCGCGAGTGACCAGCACATGTGGGCTCAGAGTTACGAGCGCGACCTGCGCGATGCGCTCGCCCTCCAGGACGAAGTGGCCGGCGCGATCGCGAATGAGGTGCAGGCTCACCTGACCCCGCAGCAGCGACAGAAGATCGAGATCGCACGGCCAGTTTCACCGAAGGGCTACGAACTCTACCTGCGCGGGCTGGACGCCTACCAACGATGGGACAAGCGGAGCGAACTTGCGGCGCTCGAGTTCCTGAAGCAGGCCATCAAGGAGGATTCGACGTACGCGCCGGCCTGGGCGGCGTTGGGCGCCGTCTACAACGGCAACCCCGGCCAGTTCGGCGCGCATGACGAAGAGGTGACGCGCGCGCGTCAGGCGGTCGAGCGCGCGC
This sequence comes from Candidatus Eiseniibacteriota bacterium, assembly GCA_046595725.1. Classification (GTDB taxonomy): domain Bacteria; phylum Eisenbacteria; class RBG-16-71-46; order RBG-16-71-46; family DASYSL01; genus JANPEF01. The sequence goes on along the minus strand of JBKJOC010000407.1, from coordinate 3,901 downwards.
TCTTGCTCGATCCGGATCTCGCCTTTGCACACTCGGTGAAGGCGGAGATCGGCCTTGCGATTGACTGGAACTGGGCCCCCGCAGAGCGGGAATTCAAGCGCGCGATCGAGCTTTCTCCGAGCCTGTTCGATGCCCATCACTTCTATTCCCACCTGCTGATGGACATGGGCCGAGTCGACGAATCCCTCGAGCAAAGCCGCAGCGCGCTTGCCCTCGATCCGCTCAATACCGCCGCGACGCTCCACATGGGGTGGCACTATCTGTTTGCCGGACAGATCCCGCAAGCCATCGCGCAGTACCAGACGACGCTGCGCCTCGACCCCAGCTATTCGTCAGCCTACCTGCAGCTCTTGTGGGCATACGTGTTGACCGGGCGTTACGACGAGGCCACTGCAGCCGGGCGCAAGTACGTCGCATTGAGCGGAGATTCGGATTCGCTCTGGACTTCCGCAATCATCGCGGCGCGGCGCGGTCAGACTGATGTAGCACTGAGGATGGTCTCCAAACTGATCGACGGCGTGAGCCGCGGTGAGCAGAGAGCTTATGACGTGGCCGCTGTGTTTGCGCAGCTCGGCCGCAAGGACGATGCGTTGGAGTGGCTCGATCGCTCGATCACGAAGCGCGAGGAAGGCGTGACCAGTATCAAACTGGATCCATTTCTCACGACACTTCACTCCGACCCGCGCTTCGCAGCGCTACTTCACCGCCTCGGACTTCGGGAGTAAGCTCGCTCTCTACAACATTTGGCCCTTGGGCTCGGCAACCTCGATCATCAAAGGGGTTCCGGTCGGAGCGCCGCACACTCGGGGGAATCCATCATGGAAGATCGCCCCAATCCACCCGCCACTCCCGCGGCCTCACAGCCGCAATTCGACTACCAGCCGAGTCCCGAGGAGAGCGAATTGATTCGTCTGTCGCAGGAGTGGATGGCCTCGGCCCTCCTCCACAGGGACGAGACCAAGCTCCGGGAGCTCATGGCCCCCGAGTTCACTCTCCAGATCTGGGATGCGTCGCGCGCGCCGCAACCGCTGGCAGCCTGGCTGGACATGCTCCGCGGCCGCCTCGAGGGAATCGAGTTCGAGTACGCGGGACTCAATGCGCGCGTCTTCGGCGACGTCGCGGTGGTCTACTCGCGATTTCGGTGGAAGGGAACCATCGACGGCACGCCCTTCGCCGATTCCGGGTTCATGGCGGACGTGTGGACCCGAACCGCGGGCCGGTGGCAGGTGGTTGCGCGGCGCAGTGCGCCGCGGGAGCAGATCCAGAAACTCCTCGAGGCGGGAAATCGATAAGGAATCATGCCGCCCCACCCGATATTGCGATCCGCGGCTCAGCCCCCTCAGAAGATGTGATAGACGTTGATCCCGAAATAGCTTCCGCGATGATGGTCCGACGCCGGAGACCAGCTCTCCTTGTAGCCGCTGTGCACGCCCACCGACAGTCGAATCCCCTACTCGCTTTGACTTTCCCCTCGGGCCTGCTTCAGAGCCTCGTTGATTGGGAAGTGCTGTGCCATTCGCACTGGCGCAGGCACCGTGACGCAGATCAGGGAGGGAGCAAGAAGACTAGCCGGTATCCTCTGGTGTCGTTGCATGTGCCCGCGTACTCCGAACCGCCGGATCTTGTGATGGCCACGCTGGACGCACTCGCCGCCCTCAATTATCCCAACTTCGAAGTGTTGATTATTGACAACAACACGAAGGATGAATTGTTGTGGCGGCCGATCGAAGCCTACTGTCGCCGCCTCGGTCCGCGTTTTCGATTTTTTCATCTCGAGAGCTGGCCCGGGGCGAAGGCAGGGGCGCTCAACTATGCGCTGACCCAGACTGCCCCGGACGCGGAGGTGATCGGCGTCATCGATGCGGACTATCTGGCCGACTCGGATTTTCTGGCCCGCCTCATCGGCTATTTCGACGACCCCAGGATGGGTTTCGTTCAGACTCCACATGACTATCGTGACTGGGAGAACAGCCTGTATCTCCGCATGTGCTATTGGGAGTACCGATACTTTTTTGCTTCCACCATGGTCGCCCTGAACGAGCACGGGGCGGCGCTCACCGTCGGGACGATGTGTTTGATTCGCCGAAGCGCCCTCGAGCAGGCTGGTGGCTGGTCGGAGTGGTGCGTCACTGAAGACTCCGAGCTTGCCATACGCATCCATGCCTGCGGCTTTTCCTCCCTCTACCTGCCGATCACGTTCGGCCGAGGATTGATTCCAGAGACCTTCGAGGGATACAAGCGCCAACGTTTCCGCTGGACCTATGGACCCATCTAGGAACTGAAGCATCACTTCAGGCTCTTTCTTCCGCGTCACTGGAGCGTCACGACGCCGTCTTCGCTGTCGGCGATTCAGAAGATTCTCCACCTGAATCATGGCCTGGATCGGCTCAACATCGCGCTCCAGTTCATGATGTTGCCCTTCGGGGCGGCAGCGGTGTACTCGATGGTCTGGCACCACGAAATCATCGCGGTGCCCGGCGTCCTGTGGCTGAGTTCGACCGTCTTCCTGTTCGTGGGTTGGGTGATGTGGTGGCTGCCCTATCGCGTCCTTCTGGGGAGCTCGCCGTTGGATGCGATCGGCGCCTTCATCGCCAGCAAGGCGCTCAACCACACGGTGACGATGTCCGCGGTGAAGAGCCTCTATACGCGACGCATCCCGTGGCAGAGAACCAACAAGTTTCCCGCACTACCCTTGGGTCTGGGCGCCCTGATGGCTGCGAGATCCGAACTCGTGCTGGGTTCGGGGCTGCTTTTCGGAGGAATCGGCGCGCTTCTGCTCTTTCCCCACCCGGGCTTGCTGCTGCTCCTGGTCATCGGTGGGTTGTACCAGGGCTTCAGCTACCTGTCCGCGCCTGCGATGGCGATTCTTGCGGAGCGCGAAATCGCGCGGGAGCTCGGCCGATCCAACATTCAGACCGCCTTGGTCAGCTCTGCAATGGAGGAAACCAATTCGTCGGCTTGAGGATTGCGATCGGCTGGGCCGACCAGGACAGCGCTTCCCCGCGCGCTTCAGGGCGTCTTTCCGCACCGCCTGCTGGCCGGAAGTCGCGGACTCCCCGCTCTATCCCTTCGTGGCGCGTGTCAGCAGGTAGCTTTGCCTCACCCTGTTCTCTTCCATGTACTCGGCAACGAGGGCCTCATATTCCCGTCGGAACGCCTCAAGCCGCCCTGGGTCGGACTTCTCGAGCATCGCAACGAGACGGAGGACAGGCCCCGCCGTGTGTTCCATGTAGTCGCGTGCGTGTCTTGGACTCAGTGCCGGCAGGTAAAGGGTGTCACGGTCAAAGGTCAGATCGTTGACTGCTGAACCGAGCCGATCACGCACGATGTTCGGGTCGCCCCACTGTCCGGGAGGACTGACTCCTGCCGGTGGCGGCGGCATGTAGCGCCCCACGAGGGCGAACACCCGTCCCGTGAACAGCTCGGGGGGCCAGGTCGAAAATGCAATCGTTCCTCCCGGCTTCAACACACGCAGCATCTCCGCTGTGCAGACGTCCGGACGCGGCGCGAATATGTGTCCGAACTGGCTCAGCACGACGTCGAACTCCCTGTCGCCGAACGGGAGTTGCTCGGCATCCCCCTCGCGCCAGTCGATGTCGAGTCCGCCGATGCGCGAATTCTCACGCGCGCAATCCAACAGCTCGGGTGTGAGATCGAGGCCGGAGACCTTCGCACCGCGCACCGCGGCGGTCACGGAGACGACGCCGGTTCCGCAGGCAATGTCGAGGATGCGCTGCCCTGACCGCACGCCGGCGAAGCGGACCAAGCGCGCGGCGGCCGGTGTTGATCAGCGACAATTAGAACTCCGCCCGGCGACAATTAAAACTCCCGTCTGGAGCAACGGGTGGTGGGCGTCTAAGTTCCTCACGAGGAGGGACTTACATGGTCACCGACAGGCAGG
>JBKJOC010000262.1:0-6140 GCA_046595725.1 Candidatus Eiseniibacteriota bacterium | reverse complement strand
GACCGAGCACGTCGCCAACAGCGCGCGCGAGCTCAGGGCGCGCGGCCACGAGGTCACGATCGTGACCGGACGACCGCCCGGCCACCGCGCGCCCGATCCCGAAGGCGTGGTGCGGCTTGGCACCAGCATCATGGTGCCGTTCCAGGGCGCATTCGTCGACCTGACCATCGGCCCGAACCTGCGGCGGGAACTCAAGGCACTCTGGCTCGAGCGTCCCTTTGACCTCGTCCATGTCCACCAGCCGCTCACACCCACTCTGCCGCTCCTGACCGGGGAGACCGCGACCGCGCCGGTCATCGGCACCTTCCATGCCGCCGGGGAACAGAGCCGCCTGTTCCGCCTGTTCCGCCGCCCGCTCACTCCCCACTTCGAGCGCCTCGCGGGCCGGGTCGCGGTCTCACAGGCGGCGCGCCGCTTCGTTGACGATCACTTCCCGGGGGACTACCGCGTGATCCCGAACGGGGTCGACGTCCGGCGCTTTCATCCCGACGTGCCACCCCGGTCCGAGCTCTCCGACGGGCGCCTCAACATCCTGTTCGTCGGACGGCTCGACCCGAGGAAGGGTCTGCCCATCCTGCTCGAGGCCATGCCCGCGCTGCGCCGGCGCGTACCCGAGGCGCGCCTGGTCGTGGTCGGCGATTCATTCCTCAGGCCCTGGCTCGAGCGCCGGCTCGCCGCGCGTGAGCGCGAGCACGTGGTCTTCGCGGGTTCGGTCTCCCCCGCCGCGCTGCCTTCGTATTACGCGTCCTGCCATGTCGCGGTCTCGCCCGCAACGCGCAACGAGTCGTTCGGCATCGTCCTGCTCGAGGCGATGGCCTCCGGCAAGCCCCTGGTCGCCTCAGACATCCCCGGCTACCGAGCCGTGGTCTCGGACGGAGAGGACGGCGTCCTGGTGCCGCCCGGGAATGCGCCCGCGCTGGCGGACGCGCTGGCGCGGCTGCTGCGCGACCCGGCGCGACGCCTTGCGCTTGCGGCCCGCGGGCGCGCGCGCGCGGAGGCGTTCGGCTGGCCGGTCGTGACCGATCGGCTCGAAGCCTACTATCGAGAGGTGCTCGCCGGGCACGTGCAGGCTTCGTGAGTTTCTTCGCCCCGCTCGGCCGCGGCCCCTTCCGCGGCCTGTTCGCCGGACAGGTGATCTCGATCGCCGGCGACCGCTTCAACTACCTGGCCCTGATCGCGCTCCTGACCGCGCACGCGGCGCGCGCCGGCACGAGCCCCGCCGGCCTGCTTGCCATGCTGGCGTGGGCGATGATCGGCCCGGCGCTCGTATGTTCGCCGTGGGCGGGGGCCGTGGTCGATCGCCTCCCTCTGGTGCGGGTGATGGTGTGGACCGACCTGGCGCGCGCGCTCGTGATCGCGCTCATCCCCCTCGCCTACCACGCGACCGGCTCGACCGCGCCGGTGTTCGCGTTGCTGGCGCTCGCATTCACGCTCAACTGCTTCTTCCTGCCGGCGCGCTCGGCGCTGCCGCCCCACCTCGTGCCGCCGGCCGGGCTCAAGGCGGCGAACGCGCTGCTCGTGCTCGGCGGCGTCGGCGCCACACTCGTCGGCACCGCGCTCGGCGGCCCGCTGGTCGATCGCTTCGGGCCGATGCCCGCGCTCTGGCTCGACGCGCTGACCTACCTCGTGTCCGCGCTGGCGCTCGCGACCATGCTGATTCATGGGGTCGAGGCGCGCCCGTCCGGGGAGGATCGCGCCGACGTCCCGCGGACAGGCATCGGCGCGGCGCTCGCCCGCGCGCTCTCCGACACGCGCACCGGCTGGGCGATGTTGGGTCAAAACGCCGCAGCGCGGGTGCCCGTGATCGCTTCGGTGGCGACCTGGGTGGCGGGCGGCGTGCTGCACGTCGCCGGCACGGCGCACGTCATGCGGGGCTCGTCGCGGGTGGGCGGCCTCGGCATCCTGATCGGAGCGCTCGCGGTCGGCGCCGCGCTCGGCAGCGCGTTCGCCCTGGCGCGGCGAGAGGCGAGCCACGGCCGCGCGCTGGCGCGATCGCTCGCGGGCGCAGGGCTGGGATTGATCGGGTTCGCGCTCGCGGGAAACGCCTGGGCGATGGCGCTGGCGGCGGCCTGGACGGGTTTCTTCGCCGCACCGGTCTTCTTCGTGAGCGAGACCGCGATCCAGGAGGCAGTGCCGCCGGGCGCGCGCGCGCGGCTGTTCTCGGCGCGCGACTTCCTGGCGCGCGGCTCGTTTCTCGTCACCACGGCGCTCGCGGCGCCGCTGGTCGCGCGCTGGGGAACTGGGGCGCCGATCGCGCTCGCCGGTGGCCTGCTGCTGCTCCTGGCGCCCCTGGTCGCGCGCCTGCGCCGTCCTTAGAGCAGTCGCGGTCCCGGGCCGAAGGCGAGCGAGAGCGCCGACTCCAGTGCCGCGGGATCGATCGCGGCGCCGCCATCGGGACCCTCGCCCTCGAGCCCGAGCAGGGCGCACAGGGCGTGGCCGTGCGCGCGCCAGAAGAATCCCGCGGCGCGTGCGCTCTTGATCCCCTCGATCCCGCCGGGCTGGCTCTCGGCCCAGGTCGCGAGCATCTCGCGCAGGGCGCGCGCCCGCTTCGGGTCGGCGGCGCGAAACGGCGCCTTGCAACCGGGACAGCGCACGCGCGCGCCCGGACCGGCCCACGGGGCGGGCAGGAGATACTCCGCGCCGCATGCCGGGCAGTGGACCCGCCAGCCGCTCAACCCGTCGCCCGCCATGACAACTCCTCGCCGAACAGCCGGATCAGCCGCGCCCTCAACCGCGCGTGGTGGGGTGCGAGCAGCTCGGGATCGGAAGCCACCGCGGCCTCGGCCTCGGCATGCGCGCGCCGCACGAGCTCGAAATCGCGCGCGAGGTCGGCGACCTTGAGCGCCGGCAGACCGGTCTGCTTCGCACCCCAGAGTTCGCCCGAGCCGCGCGCCTTGAGGTCCTCCTCGGCGAGTTTGAACCCGTCGTCGGTCGAGGCCACGAGATCGAGCCGCGCCCGCGCCTCGGGCGCGCAACGCGGCCCGGCCAGGAGGACGCACACCGAGCGTTCGCTGCCGCGGCCGACGCGGCCGCGCAACTGGTGGAGCTGCGTCAGGCCGAATCTCTCGGGATGTTCGATCAACATCACGGTCGCGTTCGGCACGTCGACGCCGACCTCGATCACGGTGGTGGCGACCAGCGCGTGGAGGCGATTGGCGGCGAACTCGGCCATCACCGCCTCCTTCTCCGAAGCCTTGAGCCGGCCGTGAATCAGCCCGAAGCGGCAGCCCGAGAACGTGGGATGCGCCGACAGGCTCGCGAGCATCGCCTTCGCCGCCCGCAACTCGCTCTTCTCGCTCTCGTCGATCAGGGGGTAGACGACATAAGCCTGCCGCCCCCGCGCGAGCTCGGCGGCCACGAATCGATAAATCTCCTCGCGCGCCGCCTCGCCCGCGACGCGCGTGACGATCGGCTGGCGGTCCTTCGGGCGCTCGTCGAGCACGCTGACGTCGAGGTCGCCCAGGAAGGCGAGCGCGAGCGAGCGCGGGATCGGCGTCGCCGTCATCACGAGCACGTCGGGGAAACCGCTCCCTTTCTGCGCCAGTTGCGCGCGCTGCCTTACGCCGAAGCGATGCTGCTCGTCGACCACCACGAGCCCGAGACGGGGCAACGGCACTTCATCCTCGAGCAGGGCGTGGGTGCCGACCAGCAGGTCGAGGCCGAGCGCATCGCCGGCTGGCAATGCCAGTCGCTTCCGCAACTCGCGGCGGGCGCCCTCCGTGGTCGATCCGGTCCACAGCGCGGGCATCACCCCCGCCGCCTGCCCGAGCGCGCTCAGCGTCCGGAAGTGTTGCTCGGCAAGGATCTCGGTCGGCGCCATGACCGCGACCTGGAACCCGGCCTCGACCGCGCACACCGCGGCCAGCAGCGCGACCACGGTCTTGCCCGTGCCAACGTCTCCGACCAGCATGCGATGCATCGAGCGCCGGGCCTTCATGTCGAGCACGATCTCGTTGACCGCGCGCTTCTGCGCCCCGGTCGGCGTGAACGGCAGCGCCGCGATCGCCGCCCGCGCGCGCGCCATGCCCTGCGCCGTGACCAGCGCGGCCGAAGTCTCGGCGCGAGCGCGCCGCCTGAGCGCGAGCACGAGCTGCGCCATCAGCAGCTCGTCGAACGCCAGCCGTTTGCGCCCGCGCTCGGCGTCCTCCGGCGCGCGCGGAAAGTGCACCGCCTCGAACGCGTCGAAGAGCCCGGGCAGGCCAAGCTCCTCGCGCAGCGCGACGGGCAGCGGGTCCTCCACGGTCAGCTCGTCCTTGAGCGCGTCGAGCGCGTCCTTCACCCAGCGCCTGAGTGCGCGCGCGCTCACTCCCGCGGTCAGGGGATGGCGCGGCAGGATGCGCCCCGCGCCCTCCACCGCCCCCGGTCCGACCTCCAGGGACTCGAACAGGGGATTGAGGAAGAAGCGCCCCGGCCCCGGGCCGAGCTCGCCGACGAGCACCAGCATCTGGCCCTCGGTGATCGCCTTGGCCAGGAACCCCTGGCCGAACCAGCGCACCGAAAGCACGCCCGAGGCGTCGCTCACGCGGGCGGTCAGGTCGACGCGATTGCGCGCGCGCCTGGTCTCGACGGCATCGACCCGCGCGACCACGGTGACGAGTCCAGCCGGTGGAATCTGCGCGATCGGAACCGTGCGCCGGGCGTCCAGGTACTCGCGCGGCGCATGCATCAGCAGGTCCTCGAGTGTGACGATGCCGAGGCGCGCCAGGAGCCCCGCGCGGAACGGGCCGATCCCGGGCAGGAACTGGACAAGCGTCGCGCTCTCGAGGCGCGGCTGCCGCGAGGTGGGCTGGGAAGCGGTAGCATTCATGGAGCGGCAACGATAGCACAGCGCGGAGACGGTCCCGCCGCGCCTGTGCTAATTTCCAAGGCCCTCATGCGCGAGGGCCGCTGCTTGCCGGTCGAGGGCGACGATTCTCGACGCGCGGCAAGTTCGTCATCATCCGCTGACGCGGAGGTCCTCGATGCTAAGGCGCCTTGTCCTCGTGCTCCTGCTCGCGCTCGCCCGTGCCGGCCTGGCTGATGCCGAAGAGCCCGCGAGCGCCACGCTCCAAGTCGACCTCACCGATGCTCCGCGCGGGCTCTTCCACGCCGTCGAGACCCTGCCGGCCACCGGCGGTCCCCTCACGCTCGTCCTGCCGCGCTGGATCCCGGGTGAGCACGGCCCGACCGGGCCGATCGGCGACCTCGCGGGCCTTTCGTTCGAGGCCCGCACGGAGTCGGGCGCGCTTCAGACGGTGCCATGGACACGCGATCCACTCGACCTGTTCGCCTTTGCGCTGGTGCTGCCCGCAGGCACACAGTCGCTCACGGCGCGCTTCGACTACCTGGGCGCGGGCTCGAACGGCGAGTACGTGGACGGGCCGTGTGCCACCGAACAGCTCGCGATCCTGTCGTGGAATCACGTCGTCCTCGCGCCGAGGGAACTCGCGCGGGACGCATTCACCCTGACGCCAAGCGTGGTCCTGCCCGCGGGCTGGCAATTCGGGACCGCCCTGGTCCGAGCGCCCGGCCAGGGCGCGCGCACGATCCAGTTCCAACCCGTCACGCTCGAGCGCCTGGTGGACTCGCCCCTCACCTGTGGCCGATACACGCGCGAAATCCCGCTCGCACCCGAGATGTCTCCGCCCCACCGCGTGTTCCTGGTCGCCGACAGCGAGCGCGCACTCGCCGCGCCACCCGACCTGGTGCGGCAGTGGGAGCGCGTCGTGCGCGAGACGCGGGCCACGTTCGGTGCACCCCACTACGCGAGCTACACCTTCCTCGTCACGCTCTCGGAGGAGATCTCCCACTTCGGCCTCGAGCACTTCGAATCGAGCGACAACCGCCTCCCCGAGCGCGCGCTGCTCGAGGCATCCGCGCGCACGGCGAACGCGCTCCTCCTCTCCCACGAGTTCGTGCACTCGTGGAACGGAAAATATCGCGTGCCCCGGGACATGCTTGCGCCGACTTATTCCACGCCCCTGCGCACCGACCTGCTCTGGATCTACGAGGGCCTGACCGAGTATTACGGCTGGGTCCTGGCAGTGCGCGCCGGCATGCTGGACGACGCCGCAGCGCGCGACGAGCTGGCGCGCAACGCGGCCGCTCTCGAGGCGCGCGCGGGGCGGCGATGGCGTCCCTTGATCGACACCGCCGTCGCA
>JBKJOC010000259.1:0-5514 GCA_046595725.1 Candidatus Eiseniibacteriota bacterium | reverse complement strand
GGCAGGGCGAGCGCGGTCAGGCGGCCGGTGCGCTCGCAGGCGGCCTGGAAGACGTGCTCGGTGGCGGCGATTCCGCCGGGCATGTCGGAGCCGATGGTGCCGAACGCGACGCGCAGGGGAGGACCGGGTTGCACGCGCAAAATGTACCATGGTGGTTCGCCGCCGGGTGCCCTGCTATTCTCCCGCCTCATGCTCAAACTTTCCTCCTCGCTGTGGCCCGATCGCGTGCGCGTGGCGGTGTGGGCGGCCGTCGTGATCCTGGTCGTCTCGCCGCGGTTGGTCGGTTTCACGACCGACAGCGACGCCTACCTCGACGTGGCGCGCACGCTGCTCTCGGGCCACGGACTCGCCCAGAGCGTGGTCGACTTCTGGCGCCCGTCCCTGCCCGACGCGCTCGGGCTGTGGCCCCCCCTCTATCCGCTCGGTATTGCCGGGCTCGGCGCGCTCGGCCTGCCGTTACCGCTGGCCGCCCGCCTGCTGGCCGGGATTGCCTACGTCGCGTTCGCGCTCGCCTTCCACGCTCTCGCGCTGCGCGCGGGCGGGCGTGGATTCGCGTTCGTGACCGCGATCGTGGTGCTGCTCGGCCCGGGTCTGGCCCAGGCCGGCGCGACCGCGTGGAGCGAGGCGCTCTACCTTTGTCTGCTCACCCTGGGGCTGGTCGCGTCGTACGACCTGACGCGCGCCGACGCCGCGCGACGACCCATCCTCGACGCCGCGCTCGCGGGCCTCTGGCTCGGGCTTGCGGCCGACACGCGTTACATGGGGATCGCGCTCGTGCCCGTGGCCTTTGCGCTGCTCTGGCAGGCGCACGTGCGCGGGCCAAGGCTCACGGCATGGGCCGGGGGAGCGGTCGTGCCGATCGCGCTCTGGTTGCTCCACAATCTCGCCGCGTTCGGCCGCCTGCTCGGGCCGGGTCTTCCCGAGGGTGAACAATCGTTTCCCAGAGTCGCGCTCGCGCTCGCCGCCTCGGTGCGGTGGGAGTTCCTGCCTCACGCCTTCGCTCACCTGCCGTTCCTCGCCTTCCCCGCGCTCTTGGGCGTTCTCATCGCCGTGGCGTGGGCGCTGCGCAGGGGTGGCGTGCCGCGCTGGGCCGCGCTGATCGCGGTCGTGCAGTTGGCTTGCGTGCTGCTCGCGGTCTGGCGCGCCGGCATCAACGATCCGCAGGGCCGGTACACCCTGGTCGCGTGGCCCTTCCTCGGGCTCGTCGTGTGCGCGGCCGTCCATCGCGGGATCACGCTGCTCTTTGGCGGGCGGCCGGCTGAGCGCGTCGCCAAGGCATCGGCGGGCCTGCTGGCTCTCCTCGTGGTGGGGGCCGGGCTCGGGCGCTTCATCGGCACGACCGACTCGCCGCCGGCCCAGGCGGTTGCGCGCCGGCATGCGCAGGTCGCGATGCTGCGGCTCCTGCCGCCCGGCAATTCGCCCATCCTGACGGACACCGGCCACCTGCTGCGGCTGACCACCGGGCACCCGGCGGTCCAGGTGCCGCCCGCGCGCTATCGCGTGCGCGAGTTCACCGCCCAGGACATGGAGCGCTGGCGCGAGCGTGGCGTCACCAAGGCGCTGTTCCGAAGCAGCAATCGAGGCGAACTCGGCAGCTACCTGGCAGAGCGAACGATGGGCGGCGCAGCCGGGTGGGCGATCGAGGATTCAGCGGCGGGATTCGTGCGCTATCACGTGGGGCCCTGAGGAACCGGTATGCGCTTCAATTCCTTCGACTACCTGTTCTTCTGCCTGGTCGTGGTCGGCTTGTTTTTCGCGATCCCCCAGCGCTTCCGCAAGGGCTGGTTGCTCGCGGCGAGCCTCCTGTTCTACATGTACTGGTCGCCGGTATTCATCCTCCTCATTCTCTACTCGACCACGATCGACTACTTCGTGGCCCGTCGCTTGGGCCGCACCGACAACCCTGGGACACGCCGCTCGCTCCTCGCCCTGAGCTACGTGACCAACTTCGGCGCGCTGTTCCTGTTCAAGTACTACGACTTCTTCATGGCTTCCTGGGCGGGACTCAGCAAGACGCTTGGACTGCCGGTCCAGCCGCCACTCTTGCACCTCGTCCTGCCCGTGGGAATCTCGTTCTACACCTTCGAGGCGATCAGCTACACCACCGACGTCTACCGGAGGAGCCTGCCCGCCGAGCGCAGCTACTCGCGGTTGCTGCTGTTCATCGTGTTCTTCCCCAAGTTGATCGCCGGCCCGATCGAGCGCGCCTGGCACCTGATCCCGCAGTTCGAGCGCCGGACTTCCTTCGAGTACGCGCGCGTCCGCGAGGGCCTGGCGAAGATCCTGTGGGGCCTGTTCAAGAAGATCGTGATCGCCGACCGCCTGGCGCTCTACGTCGACGTGGTCTACAACCACGCCGACCATCACGTCGGGAGCACGCTCCTCCTGGCGACGCTGTTTTTCACGTTCCAGATCTACTGCGACTTCTCGGCCTACTCGGATATCGCGCTCGGGACCTCGCAGATCATGGGCTTCGACCTGCTGCGCAACTTCAGACGGCCCTACTTCGCGACCTCGATTGCTGATTTCTGGAGCCGCTGGCACATCTCGCTCTCGACCTGGTTCCGCGACTATGTCTACATCCCGCTCGGCGGCAACCGCAGCGGCTTCTGGAAGACCAACCAGAACATCTTCACCGTCTTCCTCGTGAGCGGGATCTGGCACGGCGCGAACTGGACGTTCGTCCTTTGGGGAATCTGGCACGGCGTGTTCCTGCTGCTGCAGAACGTGTGGAACCGCTACGTGCCGACCGTGGTTCCGCCCGGCCGCGTCAAGCGCTGGCTGCAGGTGCTCGTCACGTTTGCGGTCGTGATGTTGTCGTGGGTGCTGTTCCGCGCGAACAGCGTGGGCGACGCGGCGCACATCTACCGCCAGATCTTTACCCACTTCGACCCCGGATCGTTCTACTCGGGCAGCCTCAAGCACCTGGTGTACGCCTTCCTCGGAATCTTCGTCCTGCTCGGCATCGAGCTGGTGACCGAGACCGGCGGCTACCGGTTATTCTGGCAGCCGCGCGCCAAGCCGGCGCGCTGGCTTGCGTATGCCGGGCTGGCGGTCCTCATCGTCCTGATTGGCGTGTTCGACGGCGGCCAGTTCATCTACTTCCAGTTCTGATGCGGCGCCTCCTCCTCTCCCTGCTCGCGCTCGGCGCGCTGCTGTTCGTCCTCGACCGGGCCATCGGCGCCGGCATGGCTGGCCTCTTCCGCAGCTCCACCAACGAGGAGGAGGGAGACCGCTATGGCCGCGCGTTCCGCGCGCAGCCTGGCGTCGTGATCTGCGGCAGCTCGCGCGCGCTCCATCATTATGTGGCGGACAGTTTGGGCGTGTGGCTCGGGACGCCGGCCTACAACCTGGGGCGCGATGCGGCGTGGGGCGCGCTCTATCAGTACGCCTCGGCCGCGATGATGCTGCGCCACGGCGCGCCACGAATGTGGATCGTCGAGGCCTCGACCGACCTTTACTCGGGCAAGGAGGTGCTCGACCAGCTCTCGGTCTTCCTGCCCTATGTCGATGAGGAGCCCGCGGCGGCGGAGGTGGCTGCGATGCGCTCGCGCTGGGAGGGGATCCGGATGCTGTCGAAGACCTACCCCTACAACTCGCTCCTGGTCAGCCTGCTCGCGCCCCGCCTCGGCAAGCGCGTGCAACCAAGGGCCGGTTACCTCGAGCTGACGGGAGTAATGGCAAGAGACACCGCGCGCGTCGAGGCGGCGCCTGCGGGAGTGGGGGAAGGCAGGTTTCCGCGCGATCCGTTGAAGTGGCGTTATCTCGAGAAGACGATCGCGTTGCTCAAGGCGCGCGGCGTCGAGGTGGTCGCGGTGCGCAGTCCGCAATTCCTCGCCGGCGCGGCGGCGCGGGCGGAGGACCGGCGGAACGGCGCCGACCTGGCGCGCACGTTCGGCGACCTGGGCGTGCGGTTCCTGGACTTCGGGGCGCTCGATCATCCGGAGTTCGCGGAGAACGCGCTCTACTGGGACGCCGAGCACCTGAATGGGGCAGGAGCGCTGCGTTTCACGCGGGAACTGGCGGATTCGCTGCGGGCTCAGACTACGCGATGAGCGGGCCCAGTGCGCACGCGCCACGCCATCGCGAAGTAGCGCGTGATGGTGCGCATGATCTTCATCTTGCTGGCGCCTTCCTTGAGGTCGTAGCGCAGGATGAGCGGCCATTCCAGGACCCGCGCGCCGCCGCGCCCGAGCTTGAGCAGCACCTCGGCCATGCACGTGAATCCCGACTCCTCGATCAGGTGGTCCTGCCATACGACCGCGGCGCGCCTTAGCGTGGCGGCCCGGTAGACGCGGAAGCCGCAGGTGTAGTCGCGCGCGCCCTTGACGGGCACCGTGAGCGTGAGCAGCGTCGAGGCTCCGCGCGAGAGCACCTTGCGCAGCGGCGTGAGCCCGACCTCGTCCCCGCCCTTGACGTAGCGCGAGGCGATCACGACGTCGCCCTGGGCCTCGTCGAGGAAGCGCCACATCGCGGGCAGGAGCGACGGGTCGTGCGTGTTGTCGGCGTCCATGGTCGCGATCGCGTCCTCGTCGCTCGCGCGCTCGAGCGCGCTCTTGAGGCAGGTCCTCAGGGCCGCGCCCAGCCCCTGGTTGACGACGTGCGGCACGACCTCGATGCCGAGCCGGTCCTTGAACGCCAGCGCGACCTCGATCGTCCGGTCCTTGCTGCCGTCGTCGACCACGATCACGCGAAACTCGCGTCCCTCCGCCCTCAAGGCGGCGGCGACGGGCACGCAACGTTCGAGCAGCGCCGGGAGCGAGCGCTCCTCGTTATATGCGGGCAGGGCCATCCACAACGTCTTCATCAAGCCTCCAAGGAATCTGCCAGCGCGCGCACGATCCGCTCGGAGGCGTGGCCGTCGCCGAACGGGTTCCGCGCAACCGCCATCGCGCGGTAGGCCTCGGGATCGGTCAGCAGGCGATCGACTTCGGAGATGATTTTCTCCCGGTCGGTGCCCACGATGCGCGCCGTGCCCGCCTCGATCGCCTCGGGGCGCTCGGTGCGCTCGCGCAGGACGAGCACCGGCTTGCCCAGGCCCGGCGCCTCCTCCTGGATCCCGCCCGAGTCGGTCAGGATCAGGTGCGCGCGCTTCATCAGGTGGACGAACCGGTGATAGTCGAGCGGCTTCAAGAGGTGAGCGTGCGGCAGTCCCACGAGATGCCGCGCGACCGCCGCCTGAACGTTCGGGTTCGGATGGACCGGGTAGACCACGCTCACGCCGGTCGCATCCGGGCGGGACGCCAGCTCGGCCAGCGCGCTGCAGATGGAATCCAGCGGGGCGCCGAACGATTCGCGGCGGTGCGCCGTGACCAGCACCATCGGGCGCGTCTCGGACAGCGTCTCGAGGCCCTCGGGCGGCGTGGGCTCCGGTCGCTCGAGCGCAAGGTGGAGCGCGTCGATCGCGGTGTTGCCCGTCACCAGGATCCGCTCGGGCGCGAACTTCTCGTCGAGCAGGTTCTGGCGCGAGCGCTCGGTGGGCGCGAACGCCAGGTCGGCCAGGGCGTCGATCGC
>JBKJOC010000179.1:0-2850 GCA_046595725.1 Candidatus Eiseniibacteriota bacterium | reverse complement strand
GATGCATGTCATCGGCGCCTCCAAGGGGCCGCTGCCCCTGTGGCTGATCTGGCGCCGCCACATTGGAATGATGCACTACTACCACAAGCATCATCCGGGCCCCTGGTACCGGACCATCCTGACCGACGTCGGGATCCTCGCGCGCTGCGCGCACCAGTTCGTGATCAACCCGCTGCGCGCGCTGACCAAGGGACGCCCGATCAAGTGAACTTCCCCTGGTGGTGGCCCCCCGGGCTCGCACTCCTCGCCTTCGCGCTCGCGCTCGGGCTCACCCCGCTGATCCTCAAGACGGCGCTGCGCACGCGGTTCCTTGACCACCCGGGCGAGCGCAAGGTGCATACCGAGCCCATTCCCACGGGCGGCGGCTTCGCGGTCGCGATCGCCTTCCTCGCGGTGCTGTGGGCCTCGAGCCTCCTGCCCGGTGCGCCGCCGACGGACGCGCTGGTCGGGCTCACCGCGGTGGGAGTCATCGCGCTCGCACTGGGATGGCTCGACGACCGCTACCACGTGCCGGCCGCGCTCAAGCTGCTCGTCCAGGCGGGCTGCGGGTTCCTGCTCCACGCGCTCGGGTTCGGCATCGACAAGCTGTCAAACCCGCTTGGCGGCGACCCAATCGAGCTCGCCGGCATGGGCGTCGTGGTCGACGTGATCTGGGTGCTCGCGATCACCAACGCGATCAACCTGATCGACGGGCTCGACGGGCTCGCCGCGGGCGTGGTCGCAATCGCCACCACCGCGCTGATCGCGGTGGCCGCGAGCCACGCCGACGGCTCGGTGGTGTGGGTGGGAGCGATCCTGGTGGGCGCGACGCTCGGGTTCCTGCGCTCGAACTTTCCGCCCGCGCGGATCTTCCTGGGCGACACCGGCAGCCAGTTCCTGGGGATGATGATGGCCGCCCTGGGCCTGATCGAGAACAACAAGGGGCCCGCGGCGGTGACGCTCCTGCTACCGATCGTCGCCATGGGCCTGCCGCTGATCGACTCGACGCTGGCGTTCCTGCGGCGGCGCGGACGGATCTTCCGCGCGGACCAGCAGCACCTGCACCACCGCCTGCTCCACCTCGGCCTGACCCAGCGCCAGGCCGTCTCGCTGATGTACTTCGCATGCGCCTACCTGGGCATCGCCGCTTACGCGCTCTCGCTCCTGCCGCGCAACGCCGTGCTGCTGGTGCTCATCCTGCTCGCGATGGGAATGGGCTTCGCGCTCGAGACGCTGCGCTTCATCGACCGGCGGATCGCGCGAAACCGCTGACCTCGGGAGCTGCCGCGGCGGCGTGCGCGGGGCACACCGGCTTGAAATCGCACCAGGAGCAGAGTGGCGTGATCTTCGCCGGCAGGTTGCCGAGGGCGGTCGCGCGCTCGATCACTCCGATCAGCTCCAGGATCTGGTCGCGCAGCGCGCGCAACTGCTCGGGCGTTCGGACCGAGACCAGCATGCGGTCGTGCGCCAGGTAGTGCCAGACCAGCTTGATCGAGCGCACGTCCGGGAGCCTCTGCGTGACCGCCAGGTGGTAAAGCGCGAGCTGGCGGTCGCAGTCGACGTCGCCCTGGGAGGGCAGACGGCGCGAGGTCTTGTAGTCGTGGATCTCGTAGTGGCCGCCGCCCAGGTCGACCAATCGGTCGATGTAGCCCTGGAGATGGAGGTCCCGGTCGGGATCGAGCGGATAGGTGACGAGCATCTCGGCGCCCACCGTCCGGCCATGCTCGAAGGGATCGTGCTTGCGGTAGTAGTTGCCGAGGCAGCGCTCGGCGATCAGCCGGTAGCCGGCAATGGTCTCGCCCGCCCGCACGATGTGGATGGCCTCGGTCCACTCGCGGTCCCACGCCACGCGGAAGTGGTCGACCACCTCCACCAGCGTCGGCTTGTAGCCCTCGCCCACCCGGACGTACAGGAATTCCAGCGCCTCGTGCACGCGCTTGCCCAGGTAGGCCTCGATGCTCTCGCGCGGCGGGATCACGACCTGGTCGATGTAGCGCAGGCGATACTGCATCGGGCAATTCTCGTAGGCACTGAGGCGGGAGTTCGAGAAGGTCGGCATGGGCGGCAAGTCTAGGCCCGGAACTCCGAATTCACAAGGGCGGTGCGGATCCGTTTGCTACCTTTGCGCGCCATGGCGAACACACGGGCTTCCTCGGGCAGGAGTTGGGACCAACGATTGGGCCTGCACTTCGTGATGGCATGCGCCGCGGGGATCGCCCTGCTCGGCGCGTGCGGTCGCCCCGCGGCTCGAACGGAGAACTCGGCGACAACGAGCGCTCCCGAGACGACGCGTGCGGGCAAGGTCTTCATCGCCACCTTCAAGGACGGGCCGATGGACGAGCTGCGCCTCCTGCGCGACACGGCGGGCGGCGTCGTGGTCTACGGCGCCACCGACTTTCCGGAGGGCACGCGCGTGCGCGTCCAGTTGATCGAGCCCGCGGCCGGCGGAGCGGGGCGCGCGCTTGCCATGACGACGGCGACCGTCGAGCTCGGACACTTCACCTCGCAACCGCTCAATTCCTCGTCTGGCCCCCCGGGGCCGGGCCTGGTCGCGGTGCGCGTGGCGGTTTCATTCGCACCCGGAGTGCAGCCCGACGCGGTCCAGGCCGCGGCCGGGCGCGGGCTGCGGTATCACGGCAACGGGATGATCCCGTCTCCCGATCATGCCGACTACTCGATCTCGATGGAGGCTCCCCTGTGACGACCCGCGAGGACCGTCTCATCCTGCGCACCATGAAGCCGGGCGAGGAGGAAGCGCTCGCCGGCACGGGTGCGCGCTCGTTCCGCTCCGGCGAGCGCGAGCTCTGGCTGCGCAACGTGTACCAGAACAACCCCTACCTCAAGACCGAGGACACGCTGATCGTGACCATC
>JBKJOC010000162.1:0-4702 GCA_046595725.1 Candidatus Eiseniibacteriota bacterium | reverse complement strand
TTGCCGATCTCGACGCGTTCGAGGTCGCGCTCCTTGCCGTCGCGCCAGACCGACAGGTCGGCGAGCCTTCCGGGCGAGAGCGCGCGGACGCGGCGCGTCAGCTGTTCGGCGCTCGAGACCGACGAGCCGTTGAAGCTCGTGATGATGTCGCCCTCGCGCACGCCGGCCCGGTCGGCCGGGCTGCCCGGGATGACGCTCGACACCACGACGCCCTTGCCGTCGTAGTCGTAGCTGTCGGCAAGACCTTCACTCAGGTTCTGCAAATTGACGCCGAGGAATCCCGTGCCGCGCTCGGAGCGTTCGCTCGAGCGGGTTCGCGTGCGGGAATCTTGCGCGCTGGCGACTGCAAAGCCGCTCGCGGTCAGGACCGTGGTGAGGACGAGGGCGATCAGTGCCCGATGGTGGTGAATCATGGACTGACTCTCCTTCCGGGGTTCGTTTCGAGCGCGGGTCCGGCCCGACGCCCGGGATCATGGACGCAGCGGTGCGAGCTGGGCGCTCTCATTGTACTGGGATGGGTTCAAGCGGTTCCGGGTTGAAAGCGAGTTTGCACCCAATTGAGATGGAGGCTAGCTTCCCCCCGTGGACACCCCCCTCGCCCGCAAGGACACCGTGCTCGAGCTGACCATCCAGAGCCTCGCCCTGGGCGGCAGCGGGGTCGCGCGCACCGGCGACCTGGTGGTCTTCGTGCCCGGCGCCTACGCCGGGGAGAAAGTAAGGGCCCGGATCGTCAAGCGACGTTCGAGCTGGGCCGAGGCCATGCTGGTCGAGGTTCTCGAGCGCTCGCCCCACCGGATCCCCGCGCCCTGCGCCCACTTCGGGGCCGAGTGCGGCGGCTGCCGCTCCCAGGACCTGTTCTACCCGGCGCAGGTGGCGGCGAAGACGCAGCAGGTCAAGGAGACGCTGGCCCGGCTGGGCGGCCTGCGCGACGTGCTGGTGGACGATTGCGTGCCCTCCCCCGACGTCTTCCGCTACCGCAACAAGATGGAATTCTCGTTCCAGGCCGGGCCCGACGGCGTGCCGCTGCTGGGGCTGCATCGCCGCGGCCGCTTCGACGAAAGCTTCGACCTCGGGCACTGCCACATTGCCTCCGAGCTGACCAACCGCATCGTCGAGGTCACGCGCACGTTCGCACGCGCCCATGCCTGGCCCGCCTACCACCCGCGCTTCCACCAGGGGCTCGTGCGCTTCCTGACCGTGCGCCACCTGCCGACCACGGACCAGGCCGCGGTCAGCCTGATCGCCTCGGGCGAGGCGGTGCCCGGCGCCGTGGCCTGGGCGCAGGCGCTGCTCGCGCTTGATCCGGCGATCCGGAGCGTGGTGCTCAACATCAACGATGCGCGCGCGAACATCGCCGTCGGCGAGCCCGCGCGCGAGCGCCTGCTGGCCGGCGCGCCTTCCATCGAAGAGCGGTTGTGCGGGCTGTCGTTCGAGGTGTCGGCGCACTCATTCCTGCAGACCAACAGCCGGCAGGCGGAGGCGCTCTACGCCGCCGCGCTCGACGCCGCCCTGCTCACGGGCAAGGAGCGCGTGCTGGATCTCTATTGCGGGGCGGGCACGATCTCGCTCGCCCTCGCGCGCCATGCGGCCGAGGTGGTGGGCATCGAGTCGATCGAGCCGGCGGTCCTGGATGCGCGCCGGAACGCCGCGCGCAACGGGATCTTGAACGCACGTTTCGCGTGTGGAGACGCGCGGGCGGTGCTGCGGATGTGGGCGCACGCGCGGGCGGGCAAGGCTCCATCGCCCGCGACCGAGCGCGCGCGCGACCACAAGGCGCCGCTCGATCCCGAAGCCTACCTGCCGTTTTCACCGGATGTCGTGCTGGTCGACCCGCCGCGCGCGGGGCTCCACGAGCGCGTGATCGAGCGCGTTGCCGAGCTCCGACCCGCGCGCGTGGTCTACGTGTCCTGCAATCCAGCCACGCTGGCGCGCGACCTGGCGCTGTTTGCGCGCGCGGGATATCGCACCATGCACGTCCGGCCGTTCGACATGTTCCCGCACACACCGCACGTCGAGTGCGTGGCGACGCTCACCGCGTCGCCTGCCAGTCCCGATACGCCTTGAGCCCGCCGTCGAGCATGCTGACGTCCTTGAAGTCGTGCATCACCAGGATCTGGCCCGCCCGCGTCGCCCGCGGTCCGGTGCGGTCGTAGATCAGCACCGAGCGGGCGCGGTAGCGCTCGAGCTCCGGCATGCGCGACTCGAGATCCTCGACCGGAACCTGCACCGCGTTGTCGAGGTGGAGCAGGTCGTCTTCCCACTCCACCGGCGACCGGACGTCGAGGATCAGCCCGTCGTAGTGGACGCCGCGCCAGGTGTCGACCTGGTCGGGTGACAAATGCTGGACATAGGCGGGCGTGGCGGGCGCTCCCGAGATGCCTGGGGCGGGACCGCAACCGGCTGTGAAGAAGAGCGCAAGCAGACAGAGGCTCTTGGCGAATCGCGCGGTCATGCTAGACTCCTTTCCGCGGCCTCGATCGGGGCCGCGCTCTCATTCCAGCATGCCATGGACGCGGGACGCCGTCCCGCCGGATTGTGGCTCCCCAGAACCCGCCGAGGAGTCTCCCGTGAGCCGTCTGCTCCGCGCATTCGCATGCGCCGCCGTCGCGATCTTCGCGCTCTCCTCCGTCCCGCCCGCGCGCGCCGCGGCGGTCGACAGCCTGAAGATCCGGCAGCAGGCCTCCTTCGAGATCTGGACGGGAGACACGCGCCTCGGCACCGAGAAGTTCCGGATCTACGCCATCCACGACACGCTGATCACCGCGTCGACCGTGCGGCTGGACGGCGCGGCGCCCACCAGCTCGCTGCCGTTCGAGAAGCGCTCGACGTTCCTGCAGCGCGCGTACGACTCCTACCCCCTCGCGTTCCAGATCGCGGAGCAGCCGCGCACCGACACCACGCTGACCATGACTTTAAGGTGCGAGTTCGCGGACACGGCCGTGGTCATCTTCAAGGAGGCGCGAGATCGCGGGACCGGTGTCGCGGTCGCGTTGCCGCCGGGGCGGCTCTACCTGCTCGAGCCAGGCATCTACCTGCAGGTCCAGCTCCTGCTCGCCGACTTCCTCGCGGGCTCGCAGCAGACGCGCCGCCAGCCGGTGCTCATCCCCTCGGCCGAGCAGGTCGTCGACCTCTTCCTGACGCGCGGCCCGGTGGAGACGATCATCGTGCGCGGCCGCCGCATGGACGGGCGCCGGGTCGACTTCACCGACAAGCTGACGAAGCTGGTGGGATGGCTGGACGAGGAAGGCCGACTCTTGAAGCTCGAGGCCCCGGGCCAGGGCCTGCGCGTCGAGCGCGGGCCCGAGATCCGGGAGAAGGGCTCAGCGGCCAAGCCGGCAGCGGCGTCGACCCGGAAAAAGAAGACCGCCCGCGCCGGGAAGGCCACGGGCGGCAAGCGCTGACGCTGGCGCAGCCTAGAGTGCGACGAACCGCACCGAACGCGAGCCCAGCGCGCTGGTCAGCCGGACGAAGTAGGTGCCCGGCCGCAACCGGCGCCCCGCCTGGTCCAGTCCATCCCACGACAGCCTCGTCGTCCCCCTTGGCATCGGCCCGCTCGCGAGGACGCGCAGCGTGCGCCCGCGCAGGTCGACGACGCGAGCCTCTGCGGGGACCGGGTCCGCCCGGCGCGAACCCGGCAGCGTGAGCTCGAGGCTCGCGGCCGTCCGCACAGGGTTCGGCCACAGGCGAATTCCCAGCGGAGGGTCAGGCACCGCGACCGCATAGGGCCCGTAGCTCACACTCGAGCCGTCGGGCCACGAGAGATCGAAGCGGTAGAAATAGGTCACGCCCGGATCGACCCTCAGGTCGAGCGCGAAGCACTCTCCGGTGCAAAGGGTCAAATCCGAGTTCATGGGAACGAACCGCGCCTGGGCCCCGTCCGACCGCCACACCAGGTACTGGGCGCCCGGATACGAGCCCTTGAGCGAGACCCTCTGGATGCCATCCCGGGTGTAAACGTCGATCCCCGGATCGGCGCGCGCGATCCCGGCCGCGACCGAAAGCGCCAGGATAACTGCAAGAACGAGCTTCATGATCCCTCCGCGATGAGCCATGGCCCCCCCAAGCCGACGGGCGGGCTCCCCCCAAGGGTACGAGCCCGCCCGCGATCTGTGAACGACCCTTTTTGCCGGATTACCTTGCCGATGCCATCCGCTCCACGAAGTCGACCAGCAGCCGCACCCCGAATCCGGCCGCACCCTTGGGGGCGTAAGGCTTGTCGCGGTCGTTCCAGGCCACGCCGGCGATGTCGAGATGGCACCACTTGTAGCCGTTCGCGAACTGGCCCAGGAACATCGCGCCGGCGATCGTGCCGGCCTCGCGTCCCGCCGAGTTCTTCATGTCAGCGATGTCGCTGCGCAGCAACTCCTTGTACTCGGGCCAGGTCGGCAGCGCCCACAGGCGCTCGCCCGTGCGCTCGCCGCTTTCAATGACAAATTCGGTCAGCCCAGCGTCGTTGCCCATGATGCCGCCGCACTGGGATCCGAGCGCAATCACGACCGCGCCGGTCAGCGTCGCGAGGTCGAGCACCGCGTCGGGCTTGAGACGATGCGCGTAAGACAGCGCGTCGGCCAGAACGAGTCGGCCTTCGGCGTCGGTGTTGTTGATCTCGATCGTCATGCCATTCGCCGCCCGCACGACGTCGCCCGGCTTGACCGCGCGTCCGCCGGGCATGTTCTCCGCCGCGGCCACGAGGCCGACCACG
>JBKJOC010000018.1:0-7621 GCA_046595725.1 Candidatus Eiseniibacteriota bacterium | reverse complement strand
CACCTGCTCGCGCCCGAGGCCAAGAATGCGCGACGCCATGGTCGCGATCGACACCCGCCCGGCTTCCGCGGCGACGCGCGGACCGGGCGCCGGATTTGACCCGCTTTCGGCGACTCTGTTAGGTTCGCGCACCATGACTCCCTGGCAGGCGGCGATCCTCGGCGTGATTCAAGGTCTGAGCGAGTTCCTTCCCATCTCGTCGTCGGCCCATCTGGCCCTTTCGCACTGGCTGTTCGGCTGGGGGGACCCGGCGGAAAACGTGCCGTTCGACGTCGCGCTCCATCTCGGCACGTTGATCGCCGTGGTGCTCTACTTCCGCCACGACCTGTTCACGCTCGTGCGCGGCTCGCTCGACTCGATCAAAGAGCGCAGGGACACGCCGGAGCTGCGGCAGGTCGGTTATCTCGTGCTCGCCAGCGTGCCCGCAGTCCTGCTCGGATTCGGCTTCAAGGACGTCTTTGAGCGCATGCACAACTGGCCGCCCCTCATGGCGGCGACATTGGCGGGTGTCGGACTCCTCATGTTCGCCGTCGACCGCCGCACGGCCGGGCAGAAGACCGCGGTGACGACCGGCTCGAGCCTCGTGATCGGCACGCTGCAGGCGGCCGCGCTGGTGCCGGGAGTCTCGCGCTCGGGCATCACCATGGTCGGGGGGCTCCTGTGCGGGCTGTCGCGCGCGGCCGCCGCGCGCTTTTCCTTCCTGCTGTCGATCCCCGCGATCTTGGGCGCCGTCGTGCTCAACGCGAAGCAGATCACGCAAGGCGACCCGGCCGTCCTCGGCGCCGGCATGGCGGCGGCGGCGGTGTCGGGCTATCTTGCGATCGGCTTCCTGCTCAAGCACATCAGCCGGAGCGGTTTCGCCCCCTACGCGATCTATCGGATCGCGCTCGCCGCGTTCATCCTGTTCCTCTGGCTCACGCGGACGTCGTCCTAGGCGAGCCCTTGCGCCGTTCGGGCCGGCCGCTGAAGTACCGCTGCAGCCGGTCGCGCAGGAACAGCCGCGCGCGGTGGAGCCGCGACTTGGCCGCGGCGAGCGACAGCCCCGTCGCCTCGGCGGCATCCTCGTTCGACATGCCCTCGACATCGCGCAAAAGGAAGACCGCGGCCAGTTCGGGCGGCAGAGCGGCGATCGCCTGGTTCATGGCCTCGCGCGTCTCGTCGTCGATCAGCTGCTCCTCGGGGGTCGCGGTCCAGTCGGCAACCTCGATCGGCGAGGACTCATTCTCGGCGTCGTTGCTCCGGGGCTGGTCGAGAGAGATCACGTCGGGCCGGCGCTTGCGCAGGCGCATCAATGCCGCGTTGGTGGCGATGCGGAAGATCCAGGTCGAGAACTTGGCTTCCTTCTTGAACTTCGGCAGGCCGCGATAGGCGGAGAGGAAGGTCTCCTGGAGCGCGTCCTCGGCTTCGTCGGGATCGCCCAGGATGCGGCGGGTGAGGTGGAACACGCGGCCCGCGTAGCGGCGCGCCAGCTCGTCGAACGACGACGACTCGCCCGCCTGCGCCCGATCGACGAGCGCGGCATCCTCCAGTTCCCGGGCGCGGGATGTCGACTCTTCGCGTTCGTCGTTCATCAAGGGGCGCAGCATACCGCCCCGCACCTCCCGCGGTCAAACCGCGGGCCACACCCGCGTCCCAGAAACCCACGTCTGATCGATCGGCACGGTGGACAGGGCCGCGGGCGGCAACGCCCAGGGGTCCTGGCCCCAGACCACGAAGTCGGCGTGAAAGCCGGCTCGAAGCCGGCCCAACGAGTCCGCGCGTCCCGCCGCAAAGGCCGCGCCCGCCGTGTAACCGTGGAACGCTCGCTCGACCGTCAGCGCGCGCTCCGGCAGAGGGGCGGTTTCCTCCCCGGCCCCGGTCACCGCGGCCCAGATGCCGAGCCGCGGGTCGGGAGACTCGATCGGCACATCCGAGCCCAGGGCCAGCCGCGCGCCCGCGGCCTCGAGCTGGCGCCAGGCGTAACCGCCCTGGGCGTCGCGCGGACCCCAGGAGCGCGCCGCCAGGACCCGATCGCTGACGGCGTGCATGCTCTGCATCGAAGCCACCACGTCGAGGCCCGCAAAGCGCGGCAGGTCGTCCGGATGGACCAGCTGCGCGTGCTCGATCCGCGGACGCAGCAAAGCCCCGAACCCCGCGCTCGCCCGCTCGAACGCATCGAGCGCCCCGCGGACGGCGCGGTCCCCGATCGCGTGCAGGCAGACGGTGACCCCTGCGCCCTGCGCCGCCTTGCAGAACTGGTCCAGCTCGCCTTTGTCGAGCGTCGCGACCCCGATGCCGCCCCCATCATCGAACGGCTCGAGCATCCACGCGGTGCGGGACCCCAGGGTTCCGTCGACGAAACCCTTGAGCGCGAACGGCCACAGCTGATCATCCGCTTCGCGGAGTGCCGGGCCGAGCGCATCCGGCGCTCCACCTGTTTCCGCGCGCATGAAGCCGAACGCGATGCGCAAGGGCAGCCGGCCCCGGGCGCGCAGCGCGGCGAACGCGCGGTAGACGCCGTCGTCGCCGAATTCGTGCGCGCCGGTCAGCCCGAGCGCCCCGAGCTCGCCCAGCGCGCGTTCGAGCGCGCCCTCGTCGGCATCCCCCGGGGAATCGAGGCTCCCGAGCAGGCGGATCGCGTTCTCGTAGAGGAGGCCGTCGGGTTCGCCCCGGGCGTCGCGGCCGATCCGGCCGCCGGCCGGATCCGGCGTCGCCCGGGTCACGCCCGCCTGCTCGAGCGCCGCTCCCGAGACCCACGCGACGTGGCGGTCGCGCCCGCGCAGGATCACGACGCGCCCGGGCGCGGCGCGATCGAGGTCCGCGCGCGCCGGCATCGGCCCGAACGTGCCGAACGGCGGCACGTCCTCGCCGCTCAGGCGCGCCCCGGGCGCGAGCGCCGCGTGCGCGCCTTGCACGAGCGCGAGCGCCTGCTCCATCGAAGCGACGCCCTTGAACGACAGCCGCGACCGCGCGCGTGCCCAGCCTGCGAGGTGAGTGTGGGAGTCGATCAGGCCCGGGGTGACGGTTCGGCCCTCGAGGTCGAGCACCGGCGTGTTCGGGGGGACCAGGGCGCGCGCCGCGCCAGCGTCCGCGCCCACGTAGGCGATCAGGCCCGCGCTTACGGCAAGAACGCTGGCGCGCGGCCGGGTGGGATCGAGCGTGCGCAGGTTCGCGGCCACCACGACGACGTCGCCGGCGGCGTGCGCGCTCACGCCCCGGGCCGCTCGCGCACGTCATTGACCAAGGGGCCAAGCCCCTCGATCTCGATCGAGACCCGGTCCCCCGGTTCCAGCGGCGCGACGCCCGCCGGCGTGCCCGTCGAGACCACGTCGCCGGGCTCGAGCGTCATGACGTTCGAGATGTAGACCACGAGGTCGATTGCCCCGGCCACCAGTTGCCTGGTGCGGCCGTCCTGGCGAACCGCGTCCCCCACCCGCGCCACGACGCCGAGGTCGGATGGTTCGAGGCCAAGCGCGATCGAGGGCCCGAGCGGGCAGAACGTGTCGAAGCCCTTGGCACGCGTGAACTGGCCGTCCTTCTTCTGCAGGACGCGCGCCGACACGTCGTTGACGGCCGTCACGCCGGCGATCGCGGCGGCCGCCTCGTCCCTTCCCGCGCGATAGGTGCGCCGCCCGATGACGAACGCCATCTCGGCCTCGTGATCGACGCGCCCCACTCCCGCGGGCAGGAGGATCGTGCCGCCGTGGGCGAGCAGCGCCGAGGGCGGCTTCATGAACAGGATCGGTTCGTCCGGCACCGCCACCATGCTCACGCTTTCCTTCGCGTGGTCGGCGTAGTTGACCCCGATGCACACGATCTTGCCGGGCTCGCACGGGACGAGGAAAAGAGCCCCGGCGCGCTCGACGGACTCGCCGGTCGGCCGGCCGGCGTTCCAGGGGGCGGCGTCGAGCAGGACGAGGCGATCGCCGTCGACCAGCGCGTGGCGCGCCACGCCGCCGAGCAGGACGCGCACCGCGTGGCGCACGCCGGCGCGCTCCGGAAACTGGGGATCCTGGATGGTCATGGAAGGGTTCTCGCGGTGGGGCAGGACTTCACTTCGCTTCACTCGGATGCTTGCGAGCAAGGCTAGCGAAACCCCGCCCGCCCTGTCAACGAGCGTGCCGCGGCGCGTGGACCCCGCCGTCGCGCGTTTGCTATAGTGCGCGCTCAGCGTCCGGGACAATCCCGGACGCGCGGACTTTGAGCCAGAACGACGGGCGGATCATGTCTCTCGAAAGCAAGTTGGAGGGCCGGCAGGCGCGGCTTGCCGTGATCGGACTCGGATATGTGGGCCTGCCGCTCGCGATCGAATTCGCGAAGACCGGGTTCACCGTCTACGGGATCGACGTCGACGCCTTCAAGGTGGCCCAACTCCGCAAGGGCCGCTCCTACGTCGGTGACGTGGCCGCCAGGGACGTGGCCGAGGCCGTGCGCTCGGGCCGCTTCATCCCGACCACCGACTTCTCGGTGCTCAAGAAGGCCCACACCATCAACATCTGCGTGCCCACCCCGCTCAACAAGACCAAGGATCCGGATGTCTCCTACATCATCGCCGCCGCCGACGAGGTCGCGCGCCACCTGCAAAAGGGCCAGCTCGTCATCCTCGAGTCGACCACCTACCCCGGCACGACCGACGAACTGATCCTGCCGCGGCTGACCGCGCGCAACATGACGGTCGGAAAGGACTTCTTCCTCGCGTTCTCCCCCGAGCGGGTCGACCCGGGCAACCCGATCTACCAGACGCGCAACATCCCGAAAGTCGTCGGCGGCGTGACGCCGAAGTGCACGGTGATGGCCTCGCTGCTCTATCGGCAGACGCTCGAC
The DNA here is from genome assembly GCA_046595725.1 of Candidatus Eiseniibacteriota bacterium. GTDB lineage: Bacteria > Eisenbacteria > RBG-16-71-46 > RBG-16-71-46 > DASYSL01 > JANPEF01. The sequence goes on along the minus strand of JBKJOC010000018.1, from coordinate 2,818 downwards.
ACCGTGATCCCCGTGTCGTCGACCCGGGTGGCCGAGATGGTCAAGCTGCTCGAGAACACGTTCCGCAGCGTCAACATCGGACTCGCCAACGAGACCGCGCTCCTGTGCGATCGCCTGGACATCGACGTCTGGGAGGTGATCGACGCGGCGGCGACCAAGCCGTTCGGCTTCATGCCCTTTTACCCGGGCCCGGGGCTGGGCGGGCACTGCATCCCGATCGACCCGTTCTACCTGTCATGGAAGGCCAGGCTGTCGGGCTTCGAGGCGCGCTTCATCGAACTGGCGGGGCAGATCAACGGTCACATGCCCGAGCACGTGGTCCGCCGGGTCGTCCAGGCGCTCAACCAGCGCGGCCGCGCGGTCAAGGGCTCGAAGATCCTGCTGCTCGGGGTGTCCTACAAGGCGGACATCGAGGATACACGCGAGAGCCCGTCGCTCGACCTGATCGAGCTGCTCGAGGAGTTGGGGGGAAAGGTCCACTACTCGGATCCTCACGTCCCGCGCCTTGAGTTCCAGGGCCGGAAGCGCAACAGCATTGCGCTGACGCCGGCCGCGCTCAAGCGCTTCGACTGTGTCGTGATCGCGACCGCCCACAAGGAGTTCGACTTCAAGGAAGTCCTGCGGCACGCGCCGGCAATCGTCGACACGCGGAACGCGCTCAAGGGCAGCAAGAGCCCCAAGATCACGCGCCTCTAGGCAAAGAAAAGTCCCCCGCCTGAGCCGTGCCGGGCGACCCGTACACCGAAGGACGGGTCCTGCTCCCTTTCGGAAGCTCCACACGTGAACCGCAGGGGACTTTTGCTTCTTCTTCTACACCACAAGATGCGCGAAATCTCCGCAACTTTTGTTCAAGTTCCGTCAAGAAACGAAAACCGGCCTGGGCCTCGCTCAAATCGCAACGCGCTCGTCAGTTGACGACCTCGAAGTCGGCGTCCACCGCGCCGTCGCCGCCCGGCTTCTTGTTCGGGTTCGTGCCCGGGGTGCCTTCGCCCCCGGGAGCCCCGGCCGTGGTCGACGCCTCGGCCGACTGGTACATCGCCTGGGCCGCCTCGCTCCACAGCGCCTCGAGCGCGTCGGCGGCCGACTTCACCTCCGCCGTGTCCTCGCCCTTGAGCGCTTCGCGCACCCGTCCGAGCGCCGCCTCGACCTTCGCCGTGAGGTCGGCCGGGATCTTCTCGGCGTTCTCCTTGAGGCTCTTCTCGGTCTCGTAGGCCCTCTGGTCAGCCCGGTTCCGGGTCTCGATCGCCTCGCGCCGCCCCTTGTCCTCGTTCGAATTGGCCTCCGCGTCCTTGACCATCTTCTTGATCTCGTCTTCCTTGAGCCCGCTCGAGGCCTCGATGCGGATCGACTGCTCCTTGGCCGTCGCCTTGTCCTTGGCCGACACGTGCAGGATGCCGTTGGCGTCGATGTCGAACGAGACTTCGACCTGGGGCACTCCGCGAGGCGCCGGCGGAATGCCGTCGAGGTGGAACTTGCCGAGCGAGCGATTGTCGCGCGCCAGCTCGCGCTCACCCTGCAGGATGTGGATCTCGACCGAGGTCTGGTTGTCGGTCGGCGTGGAAAAGGTCTCGCTCTTCTTGGTCGGGATCGTGGTATTGCGCTCGATCAACTTGTGCGACACGCCGCCCAGCGTCTCGACCCCCAGCGACAACGGCGTCACGTCGAGCAGGACCACGTCGCGCACGTCGCCGGCCAGGACGCCGCCCTGGATCGCGGCGCCGATGGCAACCACCTCGTCCGGGTTGACGCCCTTGTGCGGCTCCTTGCCGAACAGCTCCTTCACCACCTGCTGGACGCGCGGGATGCGCGTCGAGCCGCCAACCAGCACGACCTCGTCGATTGCCGTCGGGTCGAGGCCGGCGTCCGAGAGCGCCTGCTTGCAGGGTCCGAGCGTGCGCGTCACCAGGTCGTCCACCAGCTGCTCGAACTTGGCGCGCGTGACCGACAGGTTCATGTGCTTCGGGCCCGAGGCGTCCGCCGTGATGAACGGCAGGTTGACCTCGGTCTGAGCCGTGGTGGAGAGCTCGCACTTGGCCTTCTCGGCGGCCTCCTTCAGGCGCTGGAGGGCCATCGGGTCCTTGCGCAGGTCGATGCCCTCGGTCTTCTTGAATTCGTCCGCCAGCCAGTCGATCAGGCGCTGGTCGAAGTCGTCGCCCCCCAGGTGGGTGTCGCCGTTGGTCGAGCGCACCTCGAAGACACCGTCGCCGATCTCGAGGATCGAGATGTCGAAAGTGCCGCCGCCCAGGTCGTAGACCGCGATCTTCTCGTTCGCCTTCTTGTCGAGCCCGTACGCCAGTGCGGCCGCGGTCGGCTCGTTGACGATGCGCTTGACGTCGAGGCCCGCGATGCGGCCCGCGTCCTTGGTCGCCTGGCGCTGCGAGTCATTGAAGTACGCCGGGACGGTGATCACCGCCTCGGTCACCTTCTCGCCCAGGTAGTCCTCGGCGGTCTGCTTCATCTTCTGCAGAATCATGGCCGAGATCTCCGGCGGCGTGAGCTCCTTGCCGTCAGCCTCGACCACGGCGAGCTGGTTCGCCCCCGCCTTGACCGTGTACGGCACCGACTTGATCTCGCTCGCCACCTCGTCGAAGCGGCGTCCCATGAAGCGCTTGATCGAGTAGACGGTGTTCGTCGGGTTGGTGACGGCCTGGCGCTTGGCCACCAGCCCGACCAGCCGCTCGCCGTTCTTGGCGAAGGCCACGACCGAAGGCGTGGTGCGGAACCCTTCGGCGTTGGGGATGACCTTGGGCTCGCCGCCTTCCATCACCGCCACGCAGGAGTTGGTGGTTCCGAGATCGATACCGATGACCTTGCCCAT
>JBKJOC010000112.1:0-5446 GCA_046595725.1 Candidatus Eiseniibacteriota bacterium | reverse complement strand
CGTGGAATCGCCCAGGAGCGCATCGAGCAGCAGGCGCTCGTAGGCCTCGGGCGGCTCCGCGCCGAACGCGCTGCCGTAGAGGAAGTCCATCTTGACGGGCTCGATCGTCAGGCGCGCTCCCGGAACCTTGGCGCCGAACTTGAGCGAGATCCCCTCCTCGGGCTGGATGCGCAACGTCAGCACGTTGGGGTCGCCCGGTCCCTGCCCCGGGCCGCCGAAGATCGCATGGGGCACGCCCTTGAACTGCACGGCCACTTCAGTGACGCGCTTGGGCATGCGCTTGCCCGCGCGGACGTAGAACGGGACGCCCGCCCAGCGCCAGTTGTCGATCTCGAACTTGCAGGCGACGAACGTCTCGGTGTTCGAGTCGGGCGCGACGCCGGGCTCCGCGCGGTATCCCGGGGCGTCCTCGCCACCGACCGAACCCGGACCGTACTGCCCGCGCACGACGCGTTCCGCGACCTCGCGCGGCGTGAAGATCGGCATCGCGCGCAGCACCTTGACCTTCTCGTCGCGCACCGCGTCCGCGCCGAAGGAGATCGGAGGCTCCATGGCGGTGAGCGAGAGCAGCTGCATCATGTGGTTCTGAAGGATGTCGCGCGCGGTGCCGGCTTCCTCGTAGAACTTGCCGCGGCCCTCGACGCCGATCGACTCGCCCACCGTGATCTGCACGTGGTCGACGTACTTGTGGTTCCACAACGGCTCGAAGATCGCGTTGCCGAAGCGGAACACCAGGATGTTCTGCACCGTCTCCTTGCCCAGGTAGTGGTCGATGCGGAAAATCTGGTTCTCGTCGGCAACCTTGAGCGCCTCGGCGTTGAGCGCCTTCGCGCTCGCCAGGTCACGGCCGAACGGTTTCTCGACGATCACGCGCGCGAACCGCCCCTCGCTCTCGTCGAGCAGGCCGCTCTGCTCCAGGTTCTGGAACAGCACCGGGTAGAACGAGGGCGGGGTGGCGAAGTAGAACAGCCGGTTGCCGGCGGTCGCGCGCTCGCGATCGACGGTGTCGAGCGTCGCCTTCAGGCGATTGAAACCCTCGGCATCGCCGAACTCACCGGTGACGTAGAAGAGACCCTGCGCGAAGTCATCCCACGCCCCGGGCTCGAGCGGCGCGCGCGCGTGTTCCGCGACGCTCGCCTTGAGGTCCAGGGCGAAGGCCTCGTTGGTGAACTCGGTGCGCGCGTAGCCGATGATTGCGAAGCGGCCGGGCAGCATGCCGTCATGCCGGAGGGTATAGAGCGCGGGCGCGAGCTTGCGATGCGTGAGGTCGCCGGTCGCGCCGAAGATCACGATCGTGCACGGCGGCGGCGCGACTTCGCGCTGCAAGCCCTCGCGGAACGGCGACAGCGCGAGTTCGCTCACGAGGGATGAACCCCGGTCACGCCCCCGGCCAATGCCGCCTGCTCCACCGTTTCGACCAGCCGCGCCAGGGCCTTCGCCCGATCGCCCTCGAGATGGATCCGCAACGCGCGGCGATTCTTCGCCACCAGCGCCTGGAAGTCGCCCTGCGCCTGGGCGTCGATCAGGACCCCGAACGAATACGCCGCGCCGGGGATCGGCACGTCCGCGTGGGTCTCGGCGGTGAGCATGACGAACACGCCGGTGTTCGGCCCCCCCTTGTGCAACTGGCCCGTGGAATGAAGGTAGCGCGGTCCCTCGCCGAGCGTGGTCGCGACCTGGAGGCGGTCGCGCAGCAGCCTGCGGAGCCGCGCCAGCAACTTCGCCTCCTCGGGCGAAGCCGACAGGTAAGCCAGGAGCGCCAGGAAATCGCCGCGCTGCGCCGAGGCGAGGTGCGCCGCGAGCACGCTCTGAGGGGGATCGCCGTGTGCATTGTCGTGTCTCTGCTCCTCGGCGGCGAGAGGGCGCAGCCGGCTCCCGTGCAGCCCGGCGGCAAAGAGCGACCAGGCCTCGCCGTGCGCCAGCGCCTGTCCCTTTGCGAGCGAACCATCGGCCCCGAACTCCTCGAGCGCCTTTGCGGTGTTGGCCTTCGATTCCGACACGTTCGGCTCGTCGAACGGGTTGACGCCAAGGATGGCGCCGCAGATCGCGGTCGCCACCTCCCAGCGCGCGAACTCCGCGCCGAGGTCCTTGAGGCTTCCGAGCGTGATCCGCAGCACCGGGTGCCCCGCCGCGGCGAGCGCGGAAAGGCGGCCGGAATCCTCGGCCGAGGGCTGGCCATCGAGGCCAATGGCGACAAACAACCGGTCGTTGCCGTAGGCCTCGGGCGTGCCCAGGGTCTCGCCCGCGATCGGCACCACGCCCTTGCCGAGCTTTCCCGTGCTCTCGGCGACCAGTTGCTCGAGCCAGGCGCCGAGCGCGGTCAAGGGCGGCGCGACCACGAGCGTCAACTTGTCCCGTCCCGCTCGCCAGGCCTCGCCCAGCAGCGCGCCCAGGAGGAGGCCCGGATTCTCCTCCGGCAGCGCGCGGGGCCCACACGCCTTGAGCAGCGCGATCGCCGGGTCGAGCAAGGTCTCAAGCTCGATCCCGGCCAGCGCGGCGGGCACGATCCCGAAGTAAGTCAGCGCGGAGTAGCGGCCGCCCACATCCGCGGCGTTGAGAAACGTGCGACGGTAGCCCCGAACCAGCGCGAGCGACTCGAGCGGGCTGCCGGGATCCGTGATCGCGACGAAGTTCCGGCCGGGTGGGTCGACGCCGAGCGACCGCACTTCCTCCTCGAAGGATCCGGCGAACGACAGCGTCTCCGTCGTGTTCCCCGACTTGGTCGAGACCACGAACAGCGTCTTTGCGGGGTCGATCGTAGCCCTCAGCCGCGCGACGCCCACCGGGTCCGTCGAGTCGAGCACGTGCAGCTTGAGGCGACCCGGCACGAACGGAAACGTGTGCGCGAAGACGTCGGGACAGAGCGAGGAGCCGCCCATGCCCAGCACGACGGCGTCGGTGAAGCCCTCGCGCACGAGGTCGCCCGCCCAGGTCTCGAGCTGGACGCGCTCCTCGAGCATGGCGGCCGGCGCGTCGAGCCAGCCGAGGCGGTTCCGGATGGTGCCCGCCACGGCGGCGTCGGCGGTCCAGAGCGACGGGTCGCGCGCGAACAGGCGCTCGGCGAACTTGTCCTTCGCCAGCGCTTCGACGCGTGCGCGGAACCCGGGCTCGAGGGCGCCGAGCGTCGCCTGGAGTCGAGCCGGGCCGGTCATGACCAGCCCCGCGCGACGTGCCTCGACGCGCTCCATCAGCTCGTGGAACGACTCGGCGAACGAGCGCACTCCGTCGCGCTCGAGCTTCTCGCACGCTTCCTCGAGCGAGAGTCCGACCCCGGCAAGGCGCTTCAGCACCTGCTTCGCATCCTCGACGCGCGCGGGGATCAGGTCCCCCACCGCGCCGTGGTCCGCGAAGGCCTCGAGCGTGTCGGGCGGCATCGTGTTCACGGTGTCAGTCGCAACCAGCTCGGTCACGTACTTGGTGTCGGAATAGGCCTTGTTCTTCGTACCCGTGCTCGCCCACAACGGACGCTGGACGCGCGCGCCCTTCGCCACCAGTGCCTCCCAGCGCGCTCCCTGGAAGAGCTCCTGGAAGCGGCCGTAGGCGACGCGCGCATTCGCCACCGCCACCGAGCCGACCAGGCCCTGGGCCGCCGATCGCACAGCGGGCGGCCCGGCGCTCGCGAGCGCCGTGAGCTTCGGGTCGAGCAATGTGTCGACGCGGCTGACGAAGAACGAGGCGACGGACGCGACCTTTGAAACGTCGCCGCCGTTGACCGCGAACGTCTCGAGCCCGGAGAGATACGCCTCGATCACCTGTTCGTAGGCGTGGACCGAGAAGATGAGCGTGATGTTGATGTTGATCCCCTCGGACAGCGCCGCGCGGATCGCCGGAATGCCCTCGGCGGTCGCGGGAATCTTGACCATGACGTTGGGACGGGCGACCGCGCTCCACAACCGGCGCGCCTCGGAGAGCGTCTCGGCGGTCGAGCGTGCGAGCAGCGGCGAGACCTCGATCGAGGCAAAGCCGTCCTTGCCGCTCGTCCGGTCGTGAACGGGCCGCAGCGCGTCGCACGCCCCCTGGATGTCCGAGGTCGCGATGGCGTCGAAGATCTCCTGCGCTGTCCGGCCGGCGCGCGCCAGTTCGGTGAGCTGGGCGTCGTAGTCGCGCGACCCTGCGATCGCCTTCTCGAAGATGGTCGGGTTCGAAGTCAGCCCGGAAACCAGGCCCTCCTCGATCTTGCGCGCCAGTTCGCCGCTGGTGAGCATGTCGCGCCTGATGTAGTCAATCCAGACGCTCTGGCCGGCGTCGAACAGCGCGTGGACGGGGTTCTTGCTCATCGGGCGCTCCCTGGAATGCGTGGGCGTCAAGAGGGTGGGCGCGATGCGTGCGCCGTGACTCCTTAAAGTACCGCTGTTTCAACCGCGAACACAACCGCCGCACTGGACGTCCCGATCCGGGCAACGGGTACGGTCTCCTGTCCCATCCGGGTCACGCGCCCTGGGTCCGTTTCGCGCGTCACCGTCGGCGGCGCAGGGAGTTAGGGCCCGGCACGGGCCTTGCGATTGACGGACGCGTCCGAAGGGAGGAGGCGTCATGACAGCTCGATCGAACATCCTGGTTGCAGCCGCGGGCGTTGCATTGTGCGCCTTCGCGCCAGTTCCGGCGGCGGCCTCCCGCGGTGCCTTCGCGCTCGATGCGCAGCGACTCACCGTCGCGGGCGGCAAGAGCGTCCAGAGTGCGACCGCGGTCGCCGTCATCGCCGGCTGGCGCGGCGACGCCTCCATCGCGGGATCGCTGCTTTCGAACTCCTTCGACGGCAATGCGTTCTCCGTCACTGTGGGCGGCGCGGCCGCGCTCGCACGCGCCTTCTCGGTGCGCGGCGGGATGACGCGCGTGGAGCGCAGCACGGCGCTTGACGCGTGGACCGTCCGGATCGGCCCGGAGTTCCATCTCGGCGCGACGACGCTCTCCCTCGCGGGCTTTCGGACGCGGCGAGAGGATGGCGCGATCACGCGCGGCGCCGCGCTCGATCTCGAACATCCACTCTCGCCGCGCGTCGCCGGCCGCGTGACAGCGTCGTTGGCCCGCGCGGACGGCATGCCGGACGCGGCGAGCGCGGCCCTGGGAGCGCGTTGGAACGCTGCCGGACCGCTTCACCTGACCGGCGAGGTCGGGCTCACGCGCGACCCGCAGCAGAACGGCGAGGCCGGATTGCTCGGCGGCCTCGCGCCCGGCGCCGCGCCGGACCAGGGCGCCCGAGTGACGGCCCGGCTCGGAGCCCGACTGGTTTTCCTGTGACATCCCGCGGCGCCGCCCGCGCCGCATCCGAGGTGGCGATGGGCCACCATGCACGCACCACTTATCGAAGGAGGGTTCGCACATGTTCCGTTCCACGCAACTCCACCAGGGCGGCCTCGCCGCAATTGCCATGATTCTGGGCGCGACGCTGTTGTCCTCCCCGGCACTCTCCGCGGTCGAGAGCGGCGCGAGCACGGCGGTCGAAGCC
>JBKJOC010000079.1:0-5692 GCA_046595725.1 Candidatus Eiseniibacteriota bacterium | reverse complement strand
TCGCGCCTCGGCGTCGAACTCCTGCCGAACATCTCCTACCCGTCCCTGACCGTGCGCACCGACCTGCCGGACGCCGCCCCCGGCGACGTCGAGCAGTTCGTCACCCGGCCGATCGAGGAAGGCGTGGGCGTCGTGCCCGGCCTCGTGCGCATGCACTCGGTATCGCGTCCGGGCCAGAGCGAGGTGACGTTGGAGTTCGGCTCCAGCACGCGCATGGACCTGGCGTCGCTCTCGGTGCGCGAGAAGCTCGACCTCGTGACGCTGCCGCGCGAGGCCAGGCGCTCGGCGATCCTGCGCTTCGACCCCTCGCTCGATCCCATCCTGCGCGTCCGCCTGGCGGGCGGCGGGAACCTCCAGCGCCTGCGACGCATCGCGGACCGGACGGTCAAGTCGGACCTCGAGGGCGTCGCGGGCGTGGCCGCCGTGCGCATCGCGGGCGGCGAGGAGGAGGAAATGAAGGTCGACGTCGATGCCGGCCGGCTGTCCGCGGTCGGACTGACGCTGGCGGACGTCACGCAGCGCCTGTCCGAGGAGAACGTCAATGTCGCCGGCGGCTCGCTCACCGACGGCCAATCGGAGTACCTGGTCCGCGCCACCAACCAGTTCCTGAGCCCCGAGGAGATCGGGCAGGTCATCCTGGTCTCGCGCCCCGAGGGCCTGATCCGGCTCTCGGACGTGGCGAAGGTCGGGCGCGGCGCGCGCGACCGCGACATCATCACGCGCGTCGGCGGCGCCGAGGCGGTCGAGATCGCGATCTACAAGGAAGGCGACGCCAACACCGTCACCGTCGCGCGCGCGGTCAAGGCGCACCTGAAGCGCCAGGAGTTGCCGGGCGACATGAAGCTCGTCACCGTCGCCGACCAGAGCAAGTTCATCCAGAGCGCAATCGACGACGTCACCTCCTCGGCGGTGATCGGAGGCCTGCTGGCGATCCTCGTCATCTTCGCGTTCCTGCGCCACGTCGGCTCGACCGTGACGATCGCGCTCGCGATCCCGATCTCGGTGATGGCGACGTTCATCGTGATGTATCGCATGGGGCTCTCACTCAACCTCATGTCGCTCGGCGGCCTCGCGCTGGGAGTCGGCATGCTGGTCGACGACGGCATCGTCGTGCTCGAGTCCATCTTCCAGCGCCGCGAGGCCGGCGACAGCGCGTTCGAGGCCGCAAGCAAGGGCACCAGCATGGTCGCGATGGCCGTCACTGCGTCGACGCTCACGACCGTGGCCGTGTTCTTTCCCCTGGTGTTCGTCCAGGGCCTCGCGGGGCAGCTCATCCGCGACCAGGCGCTGACGGTCTCGTTCTCGCTCCTGGCATCACTCGTGGTCGCGTTCACGATCGTGCCGACGCTCTCGGTGATCGGCCATCGCCGCGGCCACAAGCCCCTGGCGGACGCCACGGGCGAGCGCGCTCCCGGCATGGACCAGCGCGGCGGACGCATCGCCGGCAAGGCCGCCGGCACGTTGGTCTTCCTGCCCCGGCTGCTCATGCGCGGCGTCCACGCGCTGGGACAAATCGTGACGCCCGCGGTCAACGCCGTGTTCGACCCGTTCGACCGCGCGTTCGAGGCCTTCCTCAAGGCCTATCCTCCGGTCGCACGCTGGGCGCTCGCCCACCCGAAACGCGTGCTACTGGGGGCCACGGTCGCGTTCGTCGCTTCCGTCGGCGTCGGGCTCCTGCTGCCGGTCAACCTGTTCCCGTCGCCCTCGCAGGGCGAGTTCACGTTCTCAATCCGGCTGCCCGAGGGCACCGCGTTGCCCGTCACCGACCGCGCGCTGACTCGCCTGGCGGCCGCGGTCGAGCAGGACCCGCGCGTCAAGTTCGTCTACACCAGCGCCGGGCAGCGCGACCTGGCAGCGTTCTCGGGCTCGGCGCTCGAGCCCAACCGCGGCCAGATGACCGTGGTCATGAACAAGACCACGGACCGCAAGGCTGAGGAGGCGGTGGTGACCATGCTGCGCGACGCCATGGCCGGCACGCCCGGGCTGGGCTATGAGTTCGAGCGGCCCGCCCTGCTCAAATTCAAGAACCCGGTCGAGATCGAGATTTTCGCCTACGACCTCGACACGCTGCGCACGCTTTCGGCCGCGGTCACCGCACGCGTTGCCGCCGTGCGTGGGGTCGAGGACGTCGAGGCCTCGGCGCGTCCCGGCGACCCGGAGGTCCAGATCGCGTTCGATCGCGACCGCCTCGCCTCGATGAATCTCGATCCTCTAAGGGCCTCGCGCCTGGTGCGCAACGCCGTCCAGGGCGAGGCCGCGACCCAGTTCTCGGACCAGGACCGCAAACTGGATGTGAGAGTGCGCGCGACCGAGTCCGAGCGTTCGCAGGTCGCCCAGCTGGCCGACCTCGAGATCGGCAGGAACGGCGGGCAGCCCGTGCGCCTGGGCGCGGTCGCGAACGTGCTGGTCGAACGCGGGCCGAGCGAGATCCGCCGCATCGGGCAGCAGCGCGCCGCGGTCGTCACCGCGAACCTCAAGGGCCGGGACCTGGGATCCGCGGCGAAGGAGATCCGCCAGCAGCTCGACGAGCTGTCCGTGCCGGCCGGCGCCAAGGTCCTGCTCGCCGGCCAGGACCGCGAGATGGCCGAGTCGACCGGATCGCTGCAGTTCGCGATTCTGCTCGCGATGTTCCTGGTCTATCTCGTCATGGCCAGCCAGTTCGAGTCGCTGCTCCATCCCTTCGTGCTGATGTTCTCGATCCCGCTCGCGGTCGTCGGGGTCGCGCTCGCGCTCGCCATCACCGGCACCTCGATCAGCGTCATGGTGCTGATCGGCATGGTGATCCTGGCGGGCATCGTGGTCAAAAACGCCATTGTGCTGGTCGACTACGCGAATCGATTGCGCAAGGACGGCATGAACAAGGTCGACGCGCTGGTTGAGGCCGGCAGCGTGCGCATGCGCCCCATCATCATGACCACGCTCACGACCGTGCTCGGACTCCTGCCGATGGCGGTCGGAATCGGGGAGGGCGTCGAGGTTCGGGCGCCGCTGGCGATCACCCTGATCGGCGGCCTGGTGGTCTCGACCCTGCTCACGCTGGTCGTGATCCCGGTCGTCTACGTGACGTTCGATCGCTCATGAACCTCGCGCGCTGGAGCCTCAGGAGCCCGGTCACCGCCAGCATGGTGCTGGTCTGCGTCGTCGTCCTGGGTGCGCTGTCGGCGCCACGGATTCCGCTCGCCTTCCTTCCGGACGTGGACTTCCCGGGGCTCGAGATCTCGATCCCCTACCCGAACTCGCTTCCCACCCAGGTCGAGGAGGAGATCACCCGCCCGGCCGAAGAAGCGCTTGCGACCATGAGCCGCGTGCGCCGCATCACCTCGCAGTCCTCGGCCACGGGCTCGACGATCAACGTCCAGTTCGCCTGGGGCGAGGACCTGGGGCCGTTGCGCGTCGAGGCGCGCGAGAAGCTCGACCGGATCCGCGACCAGCTGCCGCGCGACGTCGATCTCATCCTGGTGAACGGCTTCCGCTCGAGCGACATTCCCGTGCTCGAGTGCCGCATCTCCGCCGACCGCGACCTCTCGCGCTCCTACGAGTTGCTCAACCGCCGCGTCGCCGATCCGCTGCGCCGCGTCCCGGGCGTCGCCAAGGTCGAGCTCTATGGGGTCGAACCGCCGCAGGTCCAGGTCGAGTTGAGCCTCGACGCGCTCCAGCGTCACGGCCTAAAGGGCACAGACGTGGTCGAGCGACTCGAGGCCTCGAACCGCAGTGTGGCCGCGGGCCAACTCAAGCGCGGCGATGAGAGCTGGCCGCTGCGCGTGGTCAACCAGTTCGCCTCGCTCTCCGACATCGGGGCGCTGCCGCTCGACGCCAAGGGGTTGAAGCTCAGCGACATCGCCACGATCTCCTATCGCGAGCCCGACCTTGACTACGGCCGTCATCTCGACAGGACGCGCGCCATCGGCCTCAACATCATCAAGGAGTCGGGTTCCAACACCGTCGACGTCGCGCGGCGCTCGCGCGAGGCGCTGGTCGAGATCGCGCAGGACCCCGGACTGACCGGCGTGCGCGTGCTGACGTTCACCGACCAGGGCGAGGAAATCACCAACTCGATCCGCGGTCTGCTCGAATCGGGCCTGATCGGCGGTTTTCTCGCTGTCATGGTCCTCATGTTTTTCCTGCGCAACCTGATCACGACCCTGGTGGTCTCGACCGCCATCCCGTTTTCGCTCCTGGCGGCCGCGGCGCTGATGTTCTTCACGGGACGCACGCTCAACATCCTGTCGATGATGGGGCTCATGCTGTCGGTCGGGATGCTGGTCGACAACGCGGTCGTCGTGCTGGAGGCGATCTATCGTCATCGGCAGGCGGGCAAGAGTCCGCTCCACGCGGCGGTCGCGGGTTCCCGCGAGGTGCAGGCCGCCGTCGTGTGTGCCACCCTGACCTCGATCATCGTGTTCCTGCCGCTCGTGCTCGGCGGCAAGACCGAGATCACGACCTGGCTGGCCGAGGTCGGACGCACCATCATCTTCACGCTGGTGTGCTCGCTCTACCTATCGCTGACCGCGATCCCGCTGGCCATGGGCCGCTTCCTGCCGCTGATCGCGCCCAAGGCCAGGACTCCGGGCATCGGTTGGATCTCCGAACGCTATGCCGGGGTCCTCGAGTGGACGCTCAGGCACCGCGTAGCCGCGGCCGCATTCGCGGTTGTGCTCTTCGCGGCCTCGATCGCGGCCTTCATCCCGGTCAACAAGAGCGCGTTCACCGGCTCCAAGGTCGAGGCCGTGCGCTTCGAGTACGAGTTCGCCGACAACCTCAACCAGCACGAGGTCGAGCGCTACGTCTCGCGGGTCGAGAGCTATATCCTGGCGCGCAAGGACTCTCTGCACGTCAAGTCGACCTATTCGTTCTTCACCCATGACTACGCGTTCACGCGCGCCTACCTGGCGGGCGGCTACGCCGACGACCACGGCGCGGAAATCGTGCGCAAGCTGCTGCGCAAGGGATTGCCGGAGCTGCCGGGCGCGAAGCTCAAGATCGCGGGCGCCGACGACGACTCCGACGCGTCGCGGCTCTCGGTCAACGTGTTTGGCGACCCGGGCCCGCGCCTCCTGGACCTGACCGCGGAGGTTCACCGCCGGGTCGCACTCCTGCCCGGCGTCGACGGCGTCGAGCGCGCCTCGGACCGGGGCTCGAAGGAGATCGAGGTCTTCGTCCAGCGCGATCGCGCCGCGCGCTACGGGCTCTCGGCCGAAGCGGTCGCCTCGAGCGTGGCGCTGTTCTTCCGCGGCCGGCCGCTGTCGCGCTTTCGGGGACCGGATGGCGAAGTGCAGATGCTGGCCCGGCTGGCGGAAGCGGATCGCCAGAGCCTCGGACGCCTGCGCAGCATGCCGATCGCCGTCCCGGCCCTGTTCGGCCCCGCCGCGACCAACGTTCCCCTGGGATCGGTCGCCGACTTCCGCACCGTCGACACCCCCGCGAGTATCGAGCGCCAGCAGCGGCGATCGGTCGCCAGCATGACCGCGGATGTCGATTCGAGGAAGAGCGCCGAGATCAGGAATAGCGTGCGCCGAGAGTTGGATTGGATGAACTTCCCTCCCGGCTACACGTGGTCGTTCGGCTCGGGCTTCGAGGAGGAGGATGCGACGCAGAAGGAGATGCTGCTCAATCTCGTGCTCGCCCTGGCGCTGGTCTACGTCGTGATGGCAGCGCTGTTCGAGTCGTTCCTTCACCCGTTCGCGATCATGCT
>JBKJOC010000513.1:0-5833 GCA_046595725.1 Candidatus Eiseniibacteriota bacterium | reverse complement strand
CGCAGGACTTCGAAGGCTGGGTGCAGGAGCGCGGCCTCTACTTCGCGAATCCCGCGGACGCGAAGTACGAGACCCCGCTCGAGTCGCACGATCCCGGCGAGCCGGCGCGCCTCGGCGGGCTGCTCTACGCGCGCCACGGCAAGGGAACGTTCATCTACACCGGCTTCGCCTGGTTCCGGCAGTTGCCGGGCGGCGTGCCGGGCGCCTATCGGCTGTTCGCCAACCTGGTGAGCCCCGCGGCCCGCGGCCCCGCCTTGTGAGCCGGGGCGAGCGCATGCGCTGGGGCGTGCTCTACGCCCTCGTCGTGTTCGAACTGGCGCTCATCCTCCTGCTCTGCGGAGCGCTGACCCGCATCCGCCTGTGAGCCCGCTCGACTGGTTCCTGCTCGTCGCCACGCTGGCGTTTTTTGTCGGATACGGCCTGTGGAAGTGCCGCGGCAAGAACGACGTCGACGAGTACATGGTTGCGGGACGGCGCATGCCGTGGTTCATGGTCGGGCTCTCGGTCATGGCGACCCAGGCGAGCGCGATCACGTTTCTCTCGACGCCCGGCCAGGGCTATGCCGACGGGCTGCGCTTCGTGCAGTTCTACTTCGGACTGCCGCTGGCGATGATCGTCCTGTGCGTGACCGCGATCCCGATCTACCACCGCCTCAAGGTCTTCACCGCCTACGAGTACCTCGAGTCCCGCTTCGACGCCCGCACCCGCACGCTCGCCGCCGGGCTCTTCCTGGTCCAGAGGGGGCTCGCCGTCGGGCTCACGATCTATGCGCCCGCGCTCGTGCTGTCGGTCATCCTGGGCCTCGACATCCGCTGGACGGTGCTGCTGCTGGGTGGTCTCGCCGTGGCCTACACCATCGTCGGCGGCAGCCGCGCGGTGAGCCACACGCAGGCGCTCCAGTTCACGATCATCCTCGTCACCATGGCGGTCGCGGCCTCGGTGGTTGCTTCGGCGCTGCCGCCCGGCCTCTCCGCCGGTGAGGCCGCGGGACTGGCGGGGACGCTGGGCCGGCTCAACGCGCTCGAGTTGAGATTCGACCCGAACGATCGCTACAACCTGTGGTCGGGACTGCTGGGCGGGTTCTTCCTCCAGCTCTCGTATTTCGGGACCGACCAGTCGCAGGTGGGGCGCTACCTGACCGGTCGCTCGATCACCGAGAGCCGGCTCGGCCTCCTGTGCAACGCCTTCCTCAAGATCCCGATGCAGCTCGCAATCCTCTCGCTCGGCGTGATGCTGTTCGTGTTCTACCTGTTCGTGACGCCGCCGCTGTTCTTCCACCCGGGGGAGGCTCAGCGCATGCAGACCGGCCCGGCGCGCACGGAGTGGAACGCGCTCGACGCGCGGCACAAGACGGCGGCGGGCGAGCGCAAGGCGAACGTCGAGGCACTGCTCGCCGCTCGCCGAGCCGGAGACGAAGCCGCCGCCGAGCGCGCGCGCACCGGCCTCGCGGCCGCGCAGGCCGAGATCTCCGGCACGCGCGGCGCGGCCGTTGCGATCCTGAAGCGCGAGCGCCCGGGCGCGACGACGAGCGACACCAACTACGTGTTCCTCACGTTCGTCCTCGCCCACCTGCCGGCCGGGCTCATCGGCCTGGTGTTCGCCGCCATCTTCGCGGCCTCGATGAACTCGACTTCGGCGGAGCTCAACGCCTTGACCTCGACGACGGTGGTGGACATCGTCCATCGCCTGGCGCCTGGAAAGTTCGCTGGAGAGGGGGCCGCGGCCGTCCGGCTGTCGCGCTTCGTGATGGCGGGATGGGCCGGGTTCGCCGTGCTGTTTGCGTCGTTCGCCGCGCGACTGGGATCGCTCATCGAGGCGGTGAACATCCTGGGCTCGCTTTTCTACGGCACGATCCTGGGGATCTTCCTGGCGGCGTTCTACGTGCGGAAGGTGGGGGGGCCTGCGGTGTTCGTCGGCGCGCTGGTGGCCGAGACGTGCGTGCTGGCGTGCTTCGCGTTTACCAAAATTGGCTTCCTCTGGTACAACCTGATCGGCTGCGTGCTGGTGGTGCTGGTCGCGCTTCTGGTGACGGCGATGCGCCCCGCGGGGCGCACCGCCTCACCTGCCTGATGCGTCAGTCCGACCAGCCCGCCAGGTCCTTCTCGAGCGCGCTGGTGTCCGCCGGCGGCTTCGCGGCCTTGCCGGCGGCGATCGCCTTCTCGGCGGCCTTGACCGCTTCCTTCTTCTTGCCGTCCTTCGCCAGCCAACGCGCCCTCAAGCCCAGGTTCGAGTATCCCGCCTGGATGGCGAGCGACTCGTCGAGCAGCCGCGCGGCCTCCGTCAGCTCGAGGTTCTGGTCGTACATGTACTGGGCCAGGCGATAGCGCGTGCGCCAGTCGTCGGCCTTGGCGGTGGCGAGTTCGGTGCGCGCCCTGGCGAGCGTGATCCCGTTGACGTCGACCGTGATCGGCACGGCGAGCTGGAGCTTCTCCCAGCGCAGCACCAGGTCGGTCGAGTTGGGCGTCAGGTTGTCGAAGGAGAAGCGCATCCATTCCACCATCTCGGCCGGCTGGGGCTTGACCGCGACGCGCAGCATGTCCTGCTTCTCGTCGTAGTCCGTCGAGCCCCAGAGATCCTTCTGCTTGCTGAAGATCACGGTCCACTCGTTCTCGGTCGGGATCGTGAACAGCGCATAGGTTCCCGCGGGCAGCGGCTTGCCGCCGATTGCGATCGCGTCGGTGGTGGTGAAGTTCGTGGCCTCGTTGGCGCCGGTGCGCCAGGGCTTGGCGTGGGGGACCAGTCCGCCCCAGATCGCGCGGCCCTTCACGCCGGGACGGGAATACTTCACCGTCAGGTCGGTGATGCCCACCGACTGGGTCACGGTCGCATTGGGGCTGAGGCGCGGCAGCACGAGGTCGGCGCGGGCCGGAGCGGTGGCAAGGACGGCGGCGGCCAGGGCCAGGCCGGGGGCAATCCGGTTGAGTCTCATTCGGGCGTGTCTCCTGTTCGGGGGTGGGGCGGCGGGAGTCGATGCGCCCGCATCGTAACGCGGGACCCCGGGGCTGTCACCCCCGGTCCGGCCCGCTCATCCCCCGTACAGGTACAGGCATGCCATGATTCCCGCACTGACCAGGACGAGGCCGACCACGAACAGCATCGTTCGCCGCCGCCAATCGGCGTAGCGCTCCTCGTCGAGCCAGTAGCCGCCCTTGAGGCCCTTTCGAATGACCTGGCGCCGGATCATTCGCTCGAGCTCCTTCTCCTCGAGCCCGCTGCCCGCTTCGACCGGGGCCGCCGCGGCGTCGGTGAACGCGCGCGCGGCCTTGAGCTGCGAGATCAGGGCGCGCCGGGCGCGCGCCAGGCGCGCCCCGTGGGCGGACATCTCAGCGCTCCCGGACAATGACGATTCCGCCCATGACCTTCACTTCCTTGCCGGCACTGTCGATGAACGCGATCACCGGGGGCCTGGTCTCGACATAGGTCTTCGCGTTCCAGCGCGCGTGCAGGCGTCCGTCGTCGGTATAGACCGAGATCGTGCGGTCGAGTCCGTCCCAGCCCGATTGCCAGTGCTTCCCGGCCTTGGTCATGCGCTGGCAGCCCGCGCCGATGATGCCCGCGGTCAATCCGATCACTGCGGTCAGGCGCCAAAGATGAATACGGCTCATCCATTCCTCCTGCTGGGGTTCACTCTGCTTCCTCGTCCGAATTCCCGGCATCGGGTGCGCGCGTTCGACGCGCGCGACCCGCCCTGGCGACCGCCTGCGCAAGCAGGTACTCGATCTGCCCGTTGACGCTCCGCAGCTCGTCCGCCGCCCACTTCTCGAGGGCGGCGTGGAGCTCGGGCGGCAGCCGGAGCAGGAAGGCCTTGCGCTCGCTCACTCGCCCATCCTAGGGGTTGAGGGTGCCCGCATTGATGACGGGGCTCGCCGCCTGCTCGCCGCAGAGGACGACCAGGAGGTTCGAGACCATGACCGCCTTGCGCTCCTCGTCGAGCTGGACGGTGTTCTTCTCCGCCAGGCGCTCGAGTGCCATCTCGACCATGCCGACCGCACCATCGACGATCCGGCGCCGCGCCGCGACGACCGCGCCCGCCTGCTGGCGCCTGAGCATCGCACCCGCGATCTCGGGGCCGTACGCCAGGTGGGAGAGCCGCGACTCGAGGATCTCGACGCCGGCCGCGTCGAGCCTGGTCGCGAGTTCGGACCGCAGAACCTCGGCGATCAGGTCCATGTTGCCGCGCAGGGAGACGGTCTCGTCGTCGTGCGCGTCGTAGGGATACTGGCTGGCCAGATGGCGCACCGCAGTCTCGCTCTGGACGGCGACGAACTGCTCGTAGGTGTCGACGTCGAACGAAGCCTGCGCCGAGTCGTGCACGCGCCAGACGATGACGGCTGCGATCTCGACCGGGTTGCCGTCCTTATCGTTGACCTTGATCTGCTGTCCGTTGAGGGAGCGCACGCGCAGCGACATCTTCTTCTTGTTCATGATCGGGTTCGTCCACCACCAGCCCGGCTTGCGGACCGATCCCTTGTAATTACCGACCAGCAGCAGCACCTCGGCCTGGTTCGGCTGCACGGTGAAGAACCCGTTGAGCACCAGCGTGGCGGCGGTGTAGCCCAGTGCGACGAGAGCGATGCGCAGTCCGATCGGGATGGCCGATGCGGGGTAGAAGATCATCAGGGTGGAGCCCAGCAAGAGGGCCAGGAAGATGACGAGCCCGACGATTCCGGGCAGCGGGTGAGCTTCGGTTTCCTTGGTCATGGTGCGGTGTTTCCTCCTTTCGGGTGATCGCATAGTGATATCAAATCAATATCCTGTCCAGTTGATTCCAAGTGCGCTTCACAAAAGCTTGGCTCGGACAATAGACCGGTCGTCTAGTAATCTGGGTCCATGCAAGACCCGACGCCGACAACCGGACCTGCGACGAAGAAGGGCGAGGAGACCCGCGACCGCATCCTGGCCGCGGCCACGGACCTCATCCATCAGCGCGGGTACAAGGCGACCGGCGTGGCCGAGATCCTGACGGCGAGCGGCGTACCGCGCGGGTCCTTCTACTTCTACTTCGCGAGCAAGGAAGAGCTCGGACGTGTCTTGATCGCGCGTTACCGGGAGAGGCAGCGCGAGGAACTCGCGAAAAGTCTCCCGGCCAACGCCGACGCGATCCCGACCATCCGCCTCTTCTTCGAGGGCTGGGCCCGCATGCAGGCCGAGGGCGGCTGCAAGAGCGGATGCCTGCTCGGAAACCTCGCGGCCGAGATCACGGACGAGAACGAGGAGCTCAGGCGGGAGATCGCCGGCACGCTCCACGATGTGCAACAGGCGCTGGCCGGAGTCCTGGCCGGCGGCCAGGCGCGCCAGGAGCTGAGCGCGGACTTCGCGCCCGAAGCGGCGGCGGATTTTCTGTTGTCGGTGTTTGAAGGTTCGGTCCTGCTCGCCAAGGCGAGGCGGGATCCACAGGCGCTCGATGCCAGCATGACCATGCTCGCGCGCTATCTCGAAACCCTTCGCAGGGTGGCGGCGAGCAAACCTCCCGCCGGAAAGGCAGGTCGCGCGTGACGACGAGTTCCGTGCTCAGCGCGGTCGAGACGGATGAGGTCCTGGTCGGGCGCGCCCAGAAGGGCGACACCGGAGCCTTCGACGAACTGGTCCGCCGTTACACACCCATCGTCTATCGGGTTCTCTACAAGATCCTGCGTCACCAAGAGGACACGCAGGACGCGCTGCAGGACGCGTTCGTCAGCGCCTATCGTGCGCTGCCGCGATTCCGCCAGGACGCGCGTTTCTCGACCTGGATCTACCGCATCGCGACCAACGCCGCGCTGATGAAGGCGCGCGCGCGCAAGAAGAACCTGGTCTCGCTCGACCATCCCTCGGAGGATCCCGACGCCCGGAC
>JBKJOC010000449.1:0-4020 GCA_046595725.1 Candidatus Eiseniibacteriota bacterium | reverse complement strand
GCCTACGACATGGGCTCGGGCAACGGCAAGGCGATCGAGATCACGGTGCGCGGCGGCGTGGTCGGCCTGATCGTCGACGCGCGTGGACGCCGGCCGTTCGAATTGCCGAAGGACAAGTCCCGCCGGATCGAGAAGCTGAGGGCGTGGAACCAAGCGCTGGGCATCTACCCGCGCGAGCTCTAGCGCACAAGGAGATCCGAACACCATGGCGCATGCCTACACCCCCGGCCTCCGGGTCACCGAAAGAACGACCGTGAGGCGCGAACGCCGGCTGCCGCTCAAGGGCGAGGTGCTGGTCGCCCAGGGCGACCGCGTGACCGCGCAGACGATCGTCGCGCGCACCCTGCTGCCAGGCAATGTGCAGACGGTCAATCTCGCGTCCGCGCTCGGCGTCGACGCCCACGAGGTCCAGGCCCGGCTGCTCAAGCCGCTCGGCAGCGCCGTCGCGAAGGGCGAGGTGATCGCCCAGACCAAGGCGCTGTTCGGCCTCATGAAGTCGGAGGCGAAGGCTCCTGCCGCCGGGGTGCTCGAGAGCGTCTCCGACGTCACCGGCCAGC
Source organism: Candidatus Eiseniibacteriota bacterium (assembly GCA_046595725.1). Classification (GTDB taxonomy): domain Bacteria; phylum Eisenbacteria; class RBG-16-71-46; order RBG-16-71-46; family DASYSL01; genus JANPEF01. Next base: position 3,463 of record JBKJOC010000449.1, on the reverse strand, counting down.
TCATCCTGCGCGAGCCACCGATCCCGGTCGAGATCGACGCCTACCTCGACGGCGTCGTGGTCGAGGTCCTGGCAGGGGAGGGCGTCGTGGTCGAGACGCCGGCGGCGTTCATCCAGGGGATTTTCGGTGTCGGCGGGGAGACCCACGGCCCGATCATCATGGCCGCGAGCGGACCGGACGACGAGCTCACGGCCGACCGGCTGTCGTCGTCGATGGCCGGGAAGATCGTGGTCGGCGGCGCCTACGTGAATCACGCCGTGTTCAAGGAGGCGATCCGCCTCGGCGTCAAGGCGGTGGTGGTGGGGGGATTCGACGACCGCGACCTGCGCGAGCTGCTGGGCTATGACCTGGGTGTGGCGATCACGGGCCAGGAGACATTTGGCGCCACGTTGCTTTTGACCGAGGGCTTCGGGCGGATCCGCATGTCCGAGCGCACCTTCAACCTGCTCAAGAAGCTCGAGGGCCGCGAAGCCGCGCTCTCGGGCGCGACCCAGATCCGCGCGGGCGTCATGCGTCCGGAGATCGTGGTGCCGTACGAACAGGGTAGCGGCGCCGGCGCATCCGATGGCTCGGTGACCGGCATGGACGTGGGCTCGCTCCTGCGCTGCATCCGCGGCGAGCACTTCGGAAAGATCGGGCGCATCACGGCGCTGCCCGCCCAGCTCCAGGAACTCGGAAGCGGCTCGCACGCGCGGGTGCTGGAGGCGGAGCTCGACGGGGTGGGCAAGGTGCTCTTGCCGCGCGCCAACGTCGAATTGATCGAGGCCTGACGCAACCCGATGTCCGCTTTCGAGTTTCACGTTGACACTTCCGAGCGCAGGTTGCTAGCGTCCCACCACTTGACGCTCTTTGGCGGCCCTCACGGCCGCCCGCTCCCCACCGCGCGAGGAAATGTCCGAATGCCGCTCGTGGCAGCTCGCGACTCAAGCCTTCGCCCCACGCACCTCTCCGATCGCCCGCGGCGCGTCCGCTTGATTTCGAGCCTGGCATGGGCGATCGCCGCTCTTTGCCTCGCCGCGTTCGCCGCCCCGAGCCTGGCCCAGGACTCGACGCTCGTGGTGCCGGATTCGGCCCTCGCGAATGCGCCCCTGCTTGTCGCCGCGCCGGCTCCACCGACCGGGGTCGCCGCCGCCGACGTGCCGAACGACAAGGGCCGCGCGCTGGCCGTGACCTGGAAGGTCTCCCCCGACGAGAGCGCCCACCCCGAGCGCGTGCTGCAGTACCGCGTCCTGCGCGCCGAGAGCGCGGCCGGGCCGTTCGTCGCCGTTGACTCGGTCGCGGCCGGCGGATCCTCCAAGACCGACGAACAGGTGACCGCCGGCAAGGATTTCTGGTACCGCGTCGCGGCCGTCGGGTTGGGCGGCGAGGCGGTGTCCGCCGAGACCGCGCAGGCGCGCCCGGAGGCGGAGTGGTTCAACAGCACGCGGCTGTCGGTCTTTCTGATCACGCTCCTGTTCTTCCTGTTCGTGCTTGGCTACATCCTGTTCGCACAGACCGGCAAGGCGATGTTCGTGCGCCGCATCCCGGGCATCGACGCGATCGAGGAGGCAATCGGCCGCGCCACGGAGATGGGCCGCGCCGTTCTCTACGTGCCCGGCATCAACGACATCGACGACATCCAGACCATGGCCTCGCTCACCATCCTCGAGTCCGTGGCCAAGATGACGGCCAAGTACGAGACGCCGATCGTCGTCCCGACCAATTATCCGGTCGTCTTCACGCTGGCGCAGGAGATGGTCAAGAACGGCTACATCTCCGCCGGACGGCCCGACGCCTACGACCCCAATGCGGTGCGCTACGTGACCACCGAACAGTTCGCCTACGTGGCGGCGGTCAACGGCATCATGTTGCGCGACAAGCCCGCCGCGAACATCTACCTGGGCGCGTTCTTCGCCGAGTCGCTGCTGCTGGCCGAGACCGGGTTCGCCACCAAGGCGATCCAGATCGCCGGCACGGCGCAGGTGGCGCAGCTGCCGTTCTTCGTCGTGGCCTGCGACTACACGCTGATCGGCGAGGAGCTCTATGCCGCCAGCGCGTACCTGTCGCGCGAGCCGCGGCTGCTCGGGTCGCTCAAGGGCTCGGACCTGATGAAGGTTCTCCTCATCCTCATCATCGTGGTCGGCTGCGTCATGGAGACCGCCGGTTACAAGGGCTTCACCAACTTCATGAAGACCCAGTAGGGAGCCATGTCCTTTTTCCGGAGCAAGTTGCCTGTCTACCTGACCGCGGTCTTCGGGATCCTCACGATCCTGTCCTTCTTCATGCCGCATCCCCTGATCGCAACGCCGGCCGAGACGCTGCAGAACTGGGCCATCATCATCGTCTCTTCCGGCTACGTCCTCGGCGCCGCGAACGTCCTCAAGATCAACGGCCAGGACGTGGCCAGGCGGCGAACCGACTGGCCTTACAAGATGGTGCTGCTCGTCTCCATGCTCGGGATGATGCTGGTCGGCTTCTTCATGTCGGGCGGCACGCACTTCCTCGACGCCGGCACGAAGTTCACGTGGGCCTACGACTACCTGTATGTGCCGATGCAATCGACGATGTTCGCCCTGCTGGCGTTCTTCATCGCGTCGGCCGCGTTCCGCGCGTTCCGCATCCGCACCATCGACGCCGGGCTGCTCGCCGTCGCCGCGCTGATCGTGATGATCGGCCGCGTGCCGATCGGGCAGTTCCTGACCAAGAACGCACCCGAGTGGGCGCAGCTCCCGGTGTGGGCTGGTTGGTTGCTGGAGTGGCCGCAGAACGCGGCCAAGCGCGGCATCGCGATCGGCGCCGGACTGGGCGTGATGGCGACCGGCCTGCGCATCATCCTCGGCATCGAGCGCAATTACATGCGTGAGGACCAGTCATGAGCTTCGGCGACCGCCTCGAGCAGCTCGACCGGCGCTGGATCTTCCTCGGCGTGGCGATCCTCGTGCTGATCCCGCTCCTGTTCCCGCTCAAGCTGCCGATCGCGGTGTCTTCGCCGGCATCACGCTACTTCGAGGCGATCGACAAGGTGCCCGGGGGCTCGACCGTCGTCCTGGCGGGGGACTTCGATCCCGCGTCCGCGCCCGAGTTGATGCCGATGCTCAATTCGTCGGTCCGCCACCTGTTCAAGAAGAACTGCAGCATCATCGCGCTCGAGCTGTGGCCCGGCGGCCCGCCGCTGGTGGACGGGGTCCTCCACAAGATCGGCGACGAGATGGGCAAGAAGTACGGCGTCGATTACGTGAACCTCGGCTACAAGTCGGGCAACGAGGTCGTCATGCTGGCGTTCGGCACCTCGTTCTCCCGCACCTTCCCGAACGACTACTCGGGCACGCCGGTCTCGACGCTCCCGCTCATGAAGAAGTTCGACAACTTCGACAGCATCAAGCTGCTGGTCAACATCTCGGCCGGCTACCCGGGCACGAAGGAGTGGGTGCAGCAGGCCCAGGGCCGCTTCCATATCGCGATGGTGACGGGATCGACCGCCGTG
>JBKJOC010000148.1:0-7960 GCA_046595725.1 Candidatus Eiseniibacteriota bacterium | reverse complement strand
GTGGATCAGCACGAACAGCGCATGGTTCAGGATCGCCCCCACGACATACGCGCTGGGCAGCAGGATCCACCACGGGGCGCTTCGCAAGGCGAGCGCGATGGCCAATTGCAGGGCCACGACTCCCACGATGAACATCGAGGTGGACCGCGCCGGTCCCACCAGGGCCCGTACCTCGGGGTGCGCCGCGAGGATCTCGCGACGCCGGGTTCGGTGCGGTTCCGGATCGTCACTCGGGGTAAAGTCGGGTTGTTGTCCCATTCGTGTTGCCTCCTCCTCCATTCTCAACACATCCGGGGACGGGGCGAAAGAGCGGACTTCATCCGATGTGCAGTCAACCCATCCTCAGCCGAAGGGTCCAGGGACTCGATGAAGGCACTGGTGCTGGTGCGACACGGTTCCTCGCGGCCGGCGTTCGCAATGCAAAATCGTCCCGATCTCGCGCCCGGACCGGGGCAGGTTCGAATCGCGGTCGAAGCCTCGGGGATCAATTTCGCCGACATCCTGGCGCGACAGGGGTCCTATCCCGAGGCGCCCCCGCCCCCGTGCGTGCTCGGCTTCGAGGTCGTGGGACGGATCGACGCGGTGGGCCCTGGCGTTGCGACGGGAGGGCCCCATGCGCTCGGGCAGAGGGTGGTGGCCTTCACCCGCTTCGGAGGCTATGCCTCGCAGGCGCTCGCCTCCGTGCAGGGCATCGTTGCCATTCCGGAGGACCTTGATCCGCGCGTGGCCGCCGCTCTTGCGACTCAGGGCGTGACGGCATGGCTTGCAGCCGACTGGCTCATCCAGATCACGCCCGGGGACCTCGTTCTCGTCCAGGCCGCGGCGGGTGGAGTCGGCTCCATGCTCGTTCAACGGGCCCGGGCCGGCGGTGCCGTCGTTGCAGGAACCGCAGGGTCAGAGGCCAAGCTCGAGGTCCTGAGGCGGCTGGGCGTGCATCACGCCATCGACTATCGCACTCACGATTTCGCGAGGGAACTTCTTCGGCTCACTGGGGGCCGGCGGCCCGACGTGATCTTCGACTCGATCGGGGGCTCGACGGCGCGCAAGGGGTGGTCGCTCCTTGCCAACGGCGGACGGATGGTCTGCTATGGTGCCGCGAATCTCGCAGGGCGCGGCTGGGCGCTCCCTCGGGCGATTGCCCTGTTCCTCGGCTTCAACTTTCTCCATCCTCTCAGTCTCATGACGAGTTCGAAGGGGCTCCTCGGCCTTAACCTGATGAAGATCGCCGACGAGCGGCCCGATCTGCTGGCTCGGGCGCTGACGGAAGTGGCGCGCCTGGCCGCCAGCGGAGCGCTCGAGCCGGTGGTGGATCGCTCCTTCGCTGCCGAAGCAGTGGCCGAGGCGCATGAGCGCGTCGAATCCAGGCAGTCGATCGGCAAGGTCATCCTCGCGTGGTGAGCTCATTGTTGACGACGCTACGCATTCCGCTTTTACACTTACGCCAACACCGGAGCCCTCGAGCCCGACCAGCGTGGATTCCGAGGCTCGGCATCCGGTGGACTGAACTTGCAGGTTCATGGGATCGTGATCGGACCCGTCGGCGCGCCCGACATCTCCGGACTCGCGTTCCGACTGGACGCGCTTCGCCCGAATCCGGTTCTGCGCGGCGCCACGATCGGTTTCAGCATTCCTGCTTCGCAGGGCGTGGAACTCACCATTTTTGACGTGCAGGGAGACGGATCCGGACCGTCCTGAAGGAGGCGGCGAGGGAGTCGCCAGAAATCGCCATGAGCACCCGGAAGCGGTCCCACCTGGAGAAGGAGTGTTCTTGAATCCACTTGCGAATGTCTTCCTTCTGCTGCTTCACGGCTTGAGCGCCTTGCTGCTGCTTGGGGCGATCACGCACCAGGTGCTCGCGCTCTGGCTACCGGCAGCGGGGAAGAAGCGCGGGTGGTGGCAGAGTCTGCGTGCCGTTCACCCCGAGCGCTACCAGGGAGCGGTCATCACGCTGTTCTGCCTGACGGCGCTCCTGGGGGCGATCATCTACCTCCCGTTTCGCGTCATCAATCGCGCCGAGTACCTTGACGCCCAGGTGCCATGGGCGACTGGACTTTTTGAGGTGAAGGAGCACGCCACTGCGATCGGGCTCGCCGTGCTCCCGGCCTATTGGGCAGTCTGGCGCGAGCCGTCGGCCACGTCCGCACGGCGGGGGTTGACGACCTTCCTGGCGGTCGTGACCTGGTGGAATCTCCTGGTCGGCCACATCGTGAACAACATTCGCGGCCTGTGAGAACCCCCGCGTCCTGGTGGGGGGCCAGCGTAGGCGCAATCATTATCTACTTGAGTGCTGTGCTCGTGTCCTTCCCGCCGACGATCTACTACTTTCCCCGCCTTGGCAGCCTTGGACTGATGCCCATCCCCGGCGAACCAGCAATCCGGTGGTATGGATTCCTGTTCTACGGCGTTGTCGGCGGGCTGGCTGGTCTGATCCTCGGCCGCTTCACCCTGTGGCGCCCGCTGTGGGGCCCGATCTGGATGATCGCCACGCTGGCGACACTCCTCCTGGCGTGGCACGAACAGCACTGGTTCTTGAAGTAATCCGGCTGGCATTCGCTATCGCGTCCTCGCGACTCTCTGCGTGAACTCGGCCCCATTTACCCGCAGTCGGACCAGGTACACACCGGCAGGCACGCGCCGGCCTGCATCGTTGTCGCCGCGCCAGACGGCCTCGCTGTGACCGGCCTCGTGCCAGCCACTCGCCAGCGTCCGCACGCGGCCGCCCCGGACGTCGAAGATCTCGAGGTTCGCATCTCCGGCGGTCGCCAGATCGAACGCCAGGGTCGTGCTCGTGCGGAACGGCGCAGGACGAGCGGGCGCGAGTCGTGTGCCCGCTGGACCAGAATCCGTCGACAACACGCAGACGTTCAGCTCGGCCGCGGTGCTGACGAGGTTGCCGCAGGAGTTGTAGATGACGACGTCGTAGGATCCTGCGTCTCCGCCGGAGGGGCTGGGAATCGAGAGCGTCGCGCTCTGGGCCGAGGGATTCGTCTGCAGATCGATGGGGTCACCGTTCTTGCGCCACTGATAGGTGAAGGGCCCGGCGCCCTGAGGGACGGCGGAGAACGTGGCGGTGCCGGAACCGCAGACGATCGTGTCCCGCGGCTGGGTCGTGAACATGAAGCAGGGCATCAGAAACGTGTCGCGAGGGGGCAGCAGCGCGATCGCCGAATCCGGGATCGCCAGTTCGGCCGGCGGCGCGGGTTGACTCGGGTTGCTCAGCAGTACCGCCGAGGCGGCGGGGTTGAGTGCGGTGACGCCCCATACCATGGACATCTGCGCATCCCCGTCGGTCATCCCGGACTCCACGCTCGAGTTCGCTCCGATGTTTCCCGAGATCGTCATCCGCACCACCTGCCCGACCTGCAACATAAAGGTTGAGCTGGCCGAGTCGGATTCCACATGAAGCGTGCCGGAACGGATCACCTGATTGCCCGAGGCGCTGCAGGTCCGGGAGATGTTTCCCGTCTTGTTCATGATGAGGTTGTAGTTGGGGGCGATCGCGACCTGCCCGCCCGCGTTCACCTGCGAGTTGGTGTTGGCGCCCACCATGTCGGAACCCACTGCCGTTACTCGGGAAACCATAGCCCATCCCGCCCTGACCGAAATCGGTGTTCCGGACGGAAGCGTGCCCGAGACGATCGAATAGTCGAGGATGATGCTCGCGTCCGCGCTTCCGTTGGACAGGCCCGCGAAGCCAGGGCCCCCGCCCGAACAGGCGTGATTCGAGAGCTTGAACCTTCCCATCGGCGCGTTGAGCGATCCCTTAGCGAAAGCGTCATTCCCGATCGCATCGTGGGCGACCAACCCACTGAGCGTCGCGACGGGCACATTCGGGAAAGACTGCTGCTGCGCCGGCGCGTTGCTCCCGCCGACGGCGCCGTGGAGGAGGGTGCTCTGGGCTGAAGCTGACGCCGCCATACCGGACGCGGCGATCAGGACAAGCAGGGACGCATGAGTACGAAGGTGCCTCAAACCGATTCGGGGCTGCATTGTTGATCGTGACGAGGCGAAGACTGGCATATGCGTTCCAACTCCTTCGGGGAGGATCGTGATCGCTTCCAGCTCAATGGCCATCAGGGTGCACATTCGTCCGGGGCTGGCTGCGTCCAGCGACGCAATCGATGCGCGGGCACCGATCATTGTACCTCAATCGCCCTGCGCGCAGTCAGCGCGCGCTGGAGTTGAGCGCGCTACCTCTTCCAACGCAGCCCGCGGCTCCTGCGACAACAGCCTGGAATGAGTTGCGAACCATGGCGGACGGTGGCAGGTTGCACGAAGTTCGCCGCCCCCAATTCGTCCGAAATAAGAGATAGGAGGAAGGCATGCAGCTCGGAAATTTCTCGGTCAGCCTGGCGGTCAAGGACATTGCGGCGTCGAAGCGCTTCTACGAGACGCTGGGCTTCACGGTCTTCGGGGGGGAACAATCGCAGAACTGGCTCATCATGAAGAACGGGCCGCACGTGATCGGGTTGTTCCAGGGGATGTTCGAGCACAACATCCTCACCTTCAACCCGGGATGGGACAGCGATGCGCAGAAGATCGGCGATTTCACCGACGTGCGCGAGTTGCAGCGCCAGCTCAAGGCGCAGGGGATCGCCATGATTACCGAAGCGGATGAAACCACGACCGGCCCTGCCAGCTTCATGATCGCGGATCCGGATGGAAACACCATCCTGGTGGACCAGCACGTCTAACCGGCGGGCCGGCCGGCACGGATCGCGGACTGGCGACGAAGGGGGGACGGGCGTATAATTCCTGCCGGTCCGAACTGGAACCCCCGCCATTGGCGAGAGGATGGAAGATCGATGGGACGTCACGTCGCACTCATCACGCTTTCGGCGGCGCTTCTGCTTCATGTGCGTCCTGTGCAAGCCACCGGCGTGGATGGCCAGCTCGATCCGGACTATGGTGCTCCCATCACGATCCAGACGACCCAAACGGGTCTTGGCGCCGGCCAGATCGTGGGCGACAACAACAAGGGCGACCTGAACTTCTCCAATGGCTCGGAACTCGACGGGGGTTACGGCTTCGTTTCGGGAGGAGTGCTGTACCTGTTCCTCGGTGGCAACCTGGCGCTGATGACGCGCATGAACCAGGTGGACACCATCGGGCACACGCTCGACGTCTTCATTGATTCGGTGCCGGGCGGGCAGAACTCCCTCAATGGACTGGGATCCGGAAATCCACTCAATAGCCTGACCTTCGATGCCGGGTTCACCGCAGATTACCGGCTCGAGCTCTCCGGGGGCCTCAGCGGCGGAGCAAACAGCCCGCCCATCTGGGCTGCCGGCTATCAGATGATGACGTCGACGGGCGGGGGACCGTTCGTGAACCTTGGCTTCGGCAGCGCAGGCGGCCCGGGCACGCTCTCAGGCGGCAGCAATCCGCACGGAATCCTCGCGACGCTCGACAATCGCAACATTGCAGGCGTGACCTTCGGCTGTGCGGCGGCATCGGGAGCCGGCGTGACGACGGGAATCGAGTGGGCAATCCCGTTGGCGGCGATCGGGAATCCCACGGGATGCATCACGCTCGCGGTGATCGTCCGGGAATCCGGCGCCACGGGCTCGGTGTCGAACCAGGTGCTCGGCCCCGTCCCTGCCGGTACCTGTCCCCCCGGGCCCGCGGCCACGGTCAATTTCCAGAACATTGCCGGGAATCAGTTCTTCACCGTGTGCCGAGGGATCATCGGCGTCCCTCGCTCGACCGGCACGAAGATGGCGTTCGTCGGGGTGCACCCGAATCCGGGCCGCGGAGACCAGCTTCGGGTGGCCTTCGAGCTCCCGGGCTCGAAGCCGGCCCTGCTGCAGGTCGTTGACTGCGCAGGAAGGGTGATCCGCGAACAACGTGTCGATCCACCAAGTGGCGGCTTCGGCACCGCCAACCTCGCGAATGGCCGCCGCTTGCCTGGAGGGGTCTATTGGGTGAGGTTATCGCAGGGGCAAAGCTTCGTCGCGCGGAGCTTCTGCATCGTGAATTGATGGAGAACCTGATGGCCGCCCAACCACACCACCTTTTGCTGCCGCCGCGGCTCCTCGCGACCCGACGATGGGTCCCCTGTGCGATGGGTATGCTGCTCGCGGGCGCCCTGGCACAGACGCCCGCCAGGCCCGCGCACGCCGCCAACTGCGCCGGGGATACCACCGGGCTGGTGGCGATCACGGATCTCGGTCCCGGGCTCTATATGGGCTTCCAGGGTGGGCTCTACCCCGGGGGCGAGAACGGCCGGCCGCCGGCGCACGACCAGGCCGGTGTCGCGCTTGCCCAGTCGATCGTGCCCATCGACACGCTGGGCGCCAGCGATCAGGTTCAGGGCAAGATTGTCCTGATCTCGATCGGCATGAGCAACGCGACCCAGGAGTTTCAGGCATTCGTGCCCAAGGCGATGGGAGCACCCGACCGTCACCCGAATCTACTCGTGATCGACTGCGCGGTCGGAGGGCAATCGGCGGACCGCATTCGCTTCGCCACGGCAGCGTATTGGGATTCGGTGGCGACCCGACTCCGTGGACACGGGTCCTCGCCCGCACAGGCGCAGGTGGCATGGATCAAGGAAGCCGATGCCAGGCCGACCGGCGGGTTCCCTGCCGCAACCGACACGCTGCGAGAGAACCTGGGCGCAATCGTGCGCATCCTCAAGACGCGGTGCCCCAATCTCAAGTTGGTGTTTTTCACGAGCCGGATCTACGCCGGCTACGCGACGACCAACCTGAATCCCGAGCCCTATGCCTACGAAAGCGGCTTTGCCGTGAAGTGGCTCATCGAGGAGCAACTGGCCGGCGTCGACAGCCTGAACTTCGATCCGGCAACCGGTCCCGTCGTCGCCCCGTGGCTGGCATGGGGTCCGTACCTGTGGTCCGACGGAACGCGCGGACGCGCGGATGGACTGATCTGGCCATGCGCCTGGTTTGCCGCTGACGGCACGCATCCAGCAAGCCCCGCGCGGAACGCCGTCGCCGACAGCCTGGTCACATTCTTTCGAACGGATCCGGCGACGTCCCCCTGGTTCATCTTGCCCCTGGTCGGCGTTGCGGGATCTCCGCAGGCGCCGGCGATCGCGCTTGAAGTGAGCGGGAACCCCGCTCGCGAGGCGATCGATGCCCGGGTGCGGGTCCAGGAGGGGATCGCATGGCGACTGGAGCTCTTCGATGTGCGGGGACGGCGACTCTGCGAACTCGCGCGCGGGCGGGGCCGGGGAGCGCAGGAGGCTGTTCATTCGAGGTTGGCCGCGGCGCTCGGCAGGGGGATTGCTCCCGGTGTGTACCGCTTGCGCCTCTCAACCGGGATCGGCGTCTCCAGCCGGTCCGTGGTCGTTCTTTCCTCCCGACCCTGATGCGGGATCGGATTTGACGCCGCGGGGACGGCCTGCCTTCGCCCTCGAGCCGCCGCGCCCGAACCCCACCCGCGGCGGCTCGCTTCGGCACGCCGTGGACCTGACGGCCCGCCGCAGGCTCCCGGCTGGCGTCTACCTCGTACGCCTGCGGCAGGGCGGGCTCCAACGCATCACGCGCGCCGTCGTCCTCGACTGACGCGAGCACTCAGCGCGTCTTCGGGACACAAAAAAACGGGTGGGACGCGTGTCCCACCCGTTCCTGCATTGAAAGCGCTCCCGACTAGCGGCGATAGACCGACTTGATCGAGCCCCAGCTCGTGGTATTCGCCGGCACCTCGCCGCAATGGCCCGGGCCCAGTTTTCCGTTGTTGAAGTCGTCGAGCGTCTGCGACGTCGCGCTCACCGAGCTCGGCGTGAGATAGCCGCTGCCGATCGGCGGAATGACCAGGTTGCCGATCAGGGCATCCGCGGCTGCGATCGTGGCCGAGATCGACGTCGGGTCCGCGCCATTCGCGAGATTGAGTTTGGCCGCAATCAACTGGTGGGCCAGGATCAGCAGGCCGTTGCCCCGCGCGGGCTCGTTCAGGATCGCCAGCAACTGGGCTGCCGTGTACACGACGTTGCCGA